>JADLFL010000019.1 GCA_020845575.1 Acidobacteriota bacterium
ACCACGGGCGTGGGTGGCGCCGGACGGGGCCGCCCCGCCCGCGCGCAGGCGCGTCTCCCGTACAAGGGCTGTTCGCGCCGAGGACGGGTGGGGCTGTCCGGCGACAGGACCCGCGCCCCAGCGCCAGGAGCTGTCTGTCGTTGACACGTTCGGTGAAACCGATCTGGTAGCATGCTCGGCGAATCCATGTCGTCGCGCGCATACATCGGTGCTCTCGTCTGCGTTCTCCTGGGGCTGGCGGCGTCGCTGGCCGCGGTGGGCGTCCACTACCAGATCCTCACCACGCCCGACTACGCCAGCTTCTGCGACGTGAACGCCACGTTCAGTTGCACGCCTGCCTACCAGAGCGCATACGGACGGATCTTCGGCGTGCCGGTGGCCATCCTCGGCGCGGGCTACTTCGCGGCGCTGCTCGCGCTCGTCACGCTCGGCCGCCGGCTCGAGGCGCTGGCGAGCTACCTGCTCGTGGCCTCGCTCGTCGGCCTCGTCGTCGTGCTGTACCTGGCCTGGGCCACCATCTTCGTCCTCGGCACGCTGTGCCCCCTCTGCCTGGCGACATACGCAGCCGTCGTCGGGCTCTTCTTCATCGCTGGCGCCGCCGCCTCGATTCCGGTGATCGACGTGCCCGACCGCTTCTCCCGCGACATCGGTCGCCTCACCGCCAACCCCGTCGCCCTTGTCGCCGCCGTGCTGATCGCCGGCGCGACGATGGCGTCTGCCGCGTTCTTCCCGAAGGCGCCGGAGGCCGCCGCGCCTGTCGCCGCATCGCCCGCCGCGCGTGCGGCCGCCGCTGCCGCGCAACTGGCCGCGGCGCCCGCGCTCACCGACGAGCAGAAGGCGCAGATCCGCGAACAGTTCGACGGCTCGCCGCGCATGATCGTGCCGGCCGACGCCGACGGCGCCTCGGTGGTGGTGGTCAAGTTCAACGACTACCAGTGCCCGCCGTGCCGCCAGACCTTCGAGCTGTATCTGCCGCTCTGGGAGAAGTGGGAGAAGCAGGCGCCTGGCAAGGTGAAGCACATCACGCGCGACTTCCCGCTCGAAGGGGAGTGCAACGCCAGCGCGCCGATGGGGCAGCACCAGGCCGCCTGCGAGGCCGCCGCCGGCGTGCGCATGGCGCGCACGGTGGGGAAGGCCGACGAGTTCGAGCACTGGCTCTTCGCCAACCAGCCGTCGCTCACGCCCGCGAGCGTGAAGGCCGGCCTCGCGGAGGTCGCCGGCATCACCGACTTCGACGCGCGCTACGCCGGCGTGCTCCCGGCCGTGAAGAGCGACACGGCGCTCGGCGCGAGCCTCGGCGTGCAGTCCACGCCCACGTTCTTCATCAACGGCGTGCGCATCCCGGGCGGCATGGACCCGCGCGTGCTCGACTATCTGCTCGAGTACGAGATCGGCAAGACCGCCGCGCCGGCCGTCAAGTGAACGCGGGCGGCTGCCGATAACGCGGAGGTCGGGGTCCATCCCCCGGCCGTTCGCCCAGTCATGCCCGAACCCGTTCTCGTCGTCGATCGCCTCACCAAGGACTACCCGGTCGGCTTCTGGCGTCAGCGGCCCTATCGAGCGCTCGACGCCCTCACGCTCGGCATCGCGCCAGGCGAGGTGTTCGGCTGCCTCGGGCCCAACGGCGCCGGCAAGAGCACCACGCTCAAGCTCCTCATGGGGCTCGTCACGCCGTCTTCGGGGACAGCGTCGATCTTCGGCCATCCTGTGTCCGACGTGGCCGCGCGGCAGCGCGTGGGCTTCCTTCCCGAGAACCCCGTCTTCTACGACTACCTGACGGGTGAGGAGCTGCTCACGTATTACGGGCAGCTCTGCGGATTGTCGACGCCAGACGCGCGTGCCCGCACGACGGGACTGCTCGATCGCGTGGGACTCGGCGCCGAACGCCGCATGGCGATCCGCCGTTACTCGAAAGGCATGGTGCAGCGCCTCGGCGTGGCGCAGGCGCTCGTGCAGGATCCCGACCTGGTCATCCTCGACGAGCCCATGTCCGGTCTCGACCCCATCGGACGACGGGATGTGCGGGCCCTGATCCTGTCGTTGCGCGACGAGGGCAAGACGGTGCTGTTCAGCAGCCACATCCTGTCGGACGCCGAATCGCTCTGCACGCGCGTAGGGATCCTCGCTGCCGGACGCCTGCAGGCCATCGGCGGCATCACCGACCTCGTCGAGTTCTCCGTGCGCACGTGGGACCTGCTCATCGACGGCGCGGGCGACCAGGTGCGCGTGGCGCTGACGAACGCGGGTGCCACGCTGGCCGATCTCGGCGGCGGGCGCGTGCAGGTGCACGTGCCAGGGACGCAGGCACCGGAGCCGCTGCTGCAGATCGTGAGTGCTGCGGGCGGTCGCGTGCTGTCGCTGCAGCCGATCAGGGAGACGCTCGAAGACGTGTTCCTCAAGCACGTCGAAGGGAAGACGCGCGACGTGTCCGGAGGTGTGGCATGACGCTGCGTCTTCTCCGCGCCGTGGCGCTCAACACGTTCCGCGAGGCCGTGCGCGATCGCGTCTTCTACAACCTGCTGCTCTTCGCGGTGCTGCTCGTGGGGGCGTCGATCGTGATCGGGCAGCTCGCGGCGGGACAGGACGTCAAGATCATCAAGGATCTCGGTCTCGCGTCGGCGGAGCTGTTCGGCGTGGGCATCGCGATCTTCATCGGGATCCAGCTCGTGGCGAGGGAAGTCGAACGCCGCAGCGTGCACGCGACGCTGTCCAAGCCGATCGGGCGTCCGCTGTTCCTGCTGGGCAAGTACGTCGGCCTGCTGCTGACCCTCGCCGTCAACATCACGGTGATGGCCGTTGCGCTCTACGTGGTGCTGCTCGTGTACGCGAAGGTCACGCCGTCGGGCGTCCAGGCGGTGTGGACGGCCCCGGCCGTCGACCCGCGCCTGCTCGTCGCGCTCGGCTTGATCTACGTCGAGCTCGCGGTTGTCACGGCGATCGCGATGCTGTTCTCGACATACTCGTCGGCGCTGCTGGCCACCACGTTCACCACGGCCTTGTGGGTCGCGGGCCACTTTGTCGAGGACCTGCGCACGATCGAACAGGTCGGCGCGTCCGGCGCCACCACGTGGATCGCGTGGCTCGTTTCGTGGGTCCTGCCCAACCTCGCGCTGTTCAACGTCAAGGCGGAAGTCGTTCACGGCGTCGCCATCCCGTCCACGCAGGTCCTCTCCGCCGTTGGCTACGGCATCGCCTACAGTGTCGCGATGCTGCTGCTCGCCATGGCGGTGTTTCAGAGGAGAGACCTCAAGTGACGGCAACCGGCAACCGGCAACCGGCAACCGGAGAAGGATCGGCAACCGGCAAGGGGCAACCGGCAACCGGTAGGGCCGGCTCTCCGAGCTCGGCCGCCCGCTGGTGGTGGGTGGCGGCGGCGGGCGTGCTGCTGGCGTCAGCGGTGGGGTTGCAGGCGGTGACGATTCGTCAACGCGCGTCGACGGATCTGCCGGCGGTGCTGTATCTGCAGTCGCCGGCCGTGGCGCGGCGGGCGGTGCTGGGGTTCGATGCGCTGGCGGCGGATCTGTACTGGATGCGCGCGCTGCAGCACTTCGGCGCGACGCGATTGCGCGACGGTGGCGCGAAGCACTTCGAGGCGCTGTACCCGTTCCTCGATCTCGCGACGTCGCTCGACACACGGTTCAACGTGGCCTACCGCTTCGGCGCGATCTTCCTCTCCGAGCAGCCGCCCGGCGGACCCGGACGGCCCGATCAGGCGATTGCGCTGCTCGAGAAGGGCGTGGAACACAACCCGCAGCGCTGGGAGTATCACCAGGACATCGGCTTTGTGCACTACTGGTGGACCGGCGACTTCGCCAAAGCCGCCGATGCGTTCTCACGCGGGGCCGCGGTGCCCGGCGCACCGTGGTGGATGAAGTCGCTCGCCGCCGTCACGCTTGCCGAAGGCGGCGACCGCCGCACGTCGCGTCTGCTCTGGCAGGCGCTCGCGCAGACGCCCGACAACGAGTTCCTCCAGCGCGACGCGAAGCGCCGGCTCACGCAGCTCGACGCGCTCGATCAGATCGATGAACTGCAGACCGTCGTGGAGCGCGCGCGGACGTCCGGCGCAACGGCACCGTGGTCGTGGCCGGCGCTGTTCCCGTACGGCCTGCTGCGGCTCCCGCTCGATCCGTCAGGATCACCTTACGTGATCGACATGACGACGGGGAGGGTGGACGTGTCGAAGCAGTCGCCGCTGTGGCCGCTGCCGAAGGAGCCGACGGGCAAGCGTGCGCCATCGCTCGAGGCGTCCGCACCGTGACGCCGGACATCGCCGCTCTCATCGTGCTCGGCGTCATGGGGCTGCTCGTGGGCAGCTTCCTCAACGTGTGCATCCATCGGCTGCCGCGCGACCAGTCGATCGTCTTCCCCGCGTCGCGCTGCGCGGTCTGCGAGCACCCGCTTCGCTGGTACCACAACATCCCCGTGGTGAGCTGGCTGGCGCTCGGCGGCAGGTGCGCGTTCTGTCGCGCGCGCATCCACTGGCGCTACCCCATCGTCGAACTCGCCAATGCCGGATTGTGGGTGCTCCACGGCGTGTGGTTCCCGTGGGATGCCCTGCTCGTCGTGCGGATCGTGTTCGCGTCGGTGCTGCTCGTGCTGTTCTTCACCGATCTCGACTGCCGCATCCTGCCGAACGAGCTGACGCTCGGCGGAACCGTGGCGGGCGTGATCGCCGCGGCGTTCCTGCCGCCTGGACTGCAGGCGGCCTTGCTCGGCGTGCTGCTCGGCGGCGGCGTGCTGTGGGCGACGGGCACGTTCTACGAGTGGTTGCGCGGCGTGGAAGGCATGGGGATGGGCGACGTGAAGATGCTCGGGATGATCGGCGCCGTCCTCGGGTGGAAGCTGATGCTCGTCACGCTCGTGTGGTCTTCGCTTGCGGGCGGGATCGTCGGCGGCGTGATGCTCGCCATGCGCGCCGACGCGCGGACCACCGCGCTGCCGTTCGGATCGTTCCTGGCGCCGGCGGCGCTGGCGGCATCGCTGGTCGGCCAGCCGTTCCTCGACTGGTACCTCGGGTTCTATCGGTGATGCCGCTCGCCCCGATGCTCTGGCTCGTCGCGCCGCTCGTCCTGCTCGGGTTCATGCTCGTGCACGCGCTGCGTCGCGCGTCCGCACGGCGCGCGGATCTCGAAGACGCGCGGTTCCGCGGGCGCACGAGCGAGGCGGGCCTCGCGTCGGCCATGAGCGAGGCCCTCACGCGCATGCGCGGCCAGGAGCTTGCGCAGCAGGCCGAGTACGAAGCGCTCGAAGGGTTCCTGCAGCAGGTGGTGGAGAGCCTGCCCGTCGGGTTGTTCGTGCTGGGACGCGACGGCAACCTCAGGATGGCCAACAGCGAAGCGCTGCGGTGGCTCGGTCTCGGCGAGGAGGCGGAAGGGCAGGTGCTCTGGACGCTCGAGGGGACCGAGTCGATTCGCGACGTCGCGCAGGCCTGTCTCGATGCCAACGCCCGTCGCGACGTCACGCTCGCGGCGCCCGGGAAGCAGGGCGCGCCCATCGCCGTCACCGCCCTCCCGCTCCGCGCGCCATCAGGCGACGTCGACGGCATCGTCTATCTCGTCCACGTCGAACGCGTCCTGCGCTGACGGGCTGCCACCCTCTCCGCGGCTACGCCGCTACGGAGGGCAGGCAAGGGCCACCCCTGCACCCAGATCATCATTTCTGCGACGTCGCTCAGATGACGCTCGGCAGATTCTTCACTCGCATCGCGCGCGATCGAGCGATCGGCGTGGTGTGCGTGCAGCGACGCGCTGGCGCGAGGATTGCGTTGGCGTCTGGCATGGCTACGCGGATGCGGGATGGCAGGCGTGGTGCGTTGCTGCTCGAAGCGATCGTCGCTGCGGGCCTGCTCGTCGTGGTGATGGCCGGTGTGCTGCCGCTCGTCGCGCGTGCGCAGGCGACGGTGGCGGAGGTGCGCACCGATCTGATGGCGACGCACCTCGTGCGACAGCGGCTCGCGCAACTGCACACGCTCACGTACATGCGGGCGGGTGCGGCTGTCGTCACCGACGACGCGTCGCGACTCGACGGACCCGGCCCGTTCGCGCATGGTGGGACGGGGCTCACGCCGACTGGTGTCGGTCCCCTCACGGCCGACGCGCCGACGTGGGTGGACTGGCTCGATGAGCACGGAGCGTGGCAGGGAAGTGCGTCGCCGCCAACCGGTGCGGCGTACCGGCGACGATGGGGCGTGCTGGCGGCGGGAACGGAAGGCTGCCTGCGACTCTGGGTCGAGGTGGAGCCCGTGACACCGGCGCGCCGCCTGCGCGCGGCGCAGGCAGGGATGGTGCGGTGCCCATGGGGAGCGGCGGAGTCATGAGAAGCGGATTCGCGCTCCTCGAACTGCTCGTCGCGGTGATGCTGACGCTCGTGACGCTGGCGATCCTCGCGAGCGCGCTTCCGCCGGTGCTCGACGTCATCCATGCCGTGCCAGAGGCGACAGATCTCCGGCAGCGCGCCAGAGCCACCGAGCAGGTGATGTCGGGCGTCATCGCGTCTGCCGGGGCGGGGCCGAGCCTGCTCGGGATGGGGCCGCTGTCGCTCGCGATTCCGGCGATCTGGCCGCGTCGATTGCTGACCTCACCCGATCCGCCTGGCACCGCGTGGGCCGACAGGGTCACCGTCCTGCGCGTGGACCTGCTTGCTGCGCAGGCGCCGTTGGCGGCGTCGGTCCCGTATGGTGCGCACGTGCTGGCGCTCGCCTGGCATGCCGCATGTGGCGTGCACCCGTCGTGCGGCTTCCGTCGTGGCGACCTGGTGGTGGCCTACGACAGCCGCGGCGCGCTGGCGCTGGCGCGCGCGGACGAGGTGAGCGGGATGACAGTGATGCTCGACGGACCTGTGGATCAGGCGATCGCCCTGCCGGCGGCACTCGCGGTGGTCTCAGCGACGGCGCTCACCTTCGATGCGACACGCAGGCAGGTGCGACGGACCGACGGCGGTGCGCCGAGCCAGCCCGTGACCGACGAGGTCGTCGGCATGCAGGTGCGCTACTACGGCAACGCGGCACCGCCGCGCTGGCCTGCGGTCCCGGGCATCGAGACGTGTGCCGTCACCGCGGCGGGTACGCTGAAACTCGGATGGCTGGGGCCCGTGCCTGGACCTCCCATCGAGCTCACGGTGGCCGACCTCGGTGACGGTCCATGGTGTGGTGCCGGGACGTGGCGGTTCGATGCGGACCTGCTGCGCGTGCGTGCGGTGCGCATCGCGCTGCGCCTGCAGGCGTTGTCGCCTGCCTCGCGCGGTCTCTCACCGTTGTGGTTCGCGATGCCGGGGCAGGCGCGCCGGCCGGGACAGGAGGTGCGGGATGTGGAGCTGGATCTGTTTGCGCCGGCGCCCAATCTCGAGTGGTCGCAGTGACCGCGGGGTGGCGTTGCCAGGCGCAGTCCTCTTCGCGGCATTTCTGGCGGGGCTCACGGGATGGCTCGTGGGCCACGTCGTGACGGACGAGGCGATGACGCGCGACGTCGAGGACGCGGCGGCTGCGGCGCGCGTGGCAGACGCCGCGGTCGAGATCGCGGCGCACGCGCTGGGGCAGGCGGCTGACTGGTCGAACGTCGGCGCGTTGGCGTTGCCGCTGGCATGTCCGCCGGCCGCGACGGCAGTGACGCCACTAGACGAGGGTGCCGAACGCGCCTGGATCCAGGCGGAGACCGACGCCGCAGGACGATGGAGTGCCGATGCGCCACAGTGGGTATGGCTCTGGACCTGTCACGGCGCGGGCGTCCTGCACCGCTGGCCCGCACGCGGCCTCGCGCCGAGCGTCGTGGTCTGGGTGGCCGACGATCCGGAAGGGGACGGCCAGCCGCTCGCCAGCGCGAACGGGACCCTGCTGCTCGCGGCTGTCGCCGTCGCGCGCGACGGCACGAGAGTCGCCACCCGCGCCGCCATCGCCCGCAGCGCCCCGGGCGAATCCGTCCGCATTCTCTCGTGGCACGGGGCTGGTGGAGGGTGAACGCCGAATGATGGACGAAGGCAGGCTCCATCACCGGAGGGCCGGCCCTGCCGGTGCCCGGTCCGTTCAACTCCGCGCGCGTTTGGCCGATCACAGAAATGGCCTCCGTGGGCCCGTCGAGGACAATGGAGAGGTGAGGATGACAGGCAATTCGATGAAGAGCGGGCTGGTCGGCGTGGTGTGCGCGCTCGTCCTGGGCCTCGTGGCGGCTCCCGCCGCGGCGCAATCGCTGGGGGAGGTCGCTCGCAAGGAAGCGGCGCGCCGCGAGCAGCTCAAGGCGGCCGGCAAGTCCACCGAAGGCAAGGTCTACACGAATGCCGATCTCCCCAAGAGGGCTGTTGTTGCCGGTCCGGGAGCGCCCGCGACGGTCGACGTCGCGGACGGTACCGCAGACGCCTCGAGCCAGACCGACGATGAGGCCTCCGCTCCGGCTGAGAAGACCGACGCCTCCAAGCCTGACACCGACGCGAAAAAGGCCCCGGCAGATGATGAGACGGGCTGGCGGTCACGGGCCGAGCGCGTGAACAGCGCCGTGAGCGCCGCCGAGTCCGACCTGCGCCAGCTCAAGGCCCTCTCGGATCGCCTGTCGCTCGAAGCGCAGGCCAGCAACCCCGCGATCGCCAGCGCCGCGCAGGCCGAGCGGGATCAGTTGCGTGCGCAGATCCAGCAGGCACAGGACAAGGCCGCCGATGCGCGTGCCGAGCAGCAGGCGTTCCGCCAGGAGGCCGTAGTCGCGGGCGTACCACCAGGCTGGGTACAGTGACGTGAGCACGGCCACCATGTCTGCGCCCGCCGCTCCCCAGACGCGCGACACGCCTGACGTCCTCCTCGTCGACGACAACGAGGACCTTCGCTATGTGATTGCCGCGGTGCTCGCGCGCCACGGCTACCGCGTGGTGGAGGCCGGAGACGAACCGGCAGCCATCGAGGCCCTGCGCCTCCATCGTCCATCACTGGTGCTGAGTGACCTGCGTCTGCCGACGGGCGACGGACTCGGCGTGCTGCGCGCGGCCAAGGATCTCGATCCGGCGTTGCCAGTCGTGCTGATGACCGGGTACGGCGCCATCGACGAGGCCGTGGCCGCCGTGCGCGAAGGCGCGCTCGACTACCTGACCAAGCCCGTCGATCACGACCATCTCGCGCTGACCGTCAGCCGCGCCATCGAACAGCGCCGCATCGTCACCGAGAACCTCCTGCTGAAGGAAGCACTCGGCGCGCGTCACGGCGCACCGACGATCGTCGGCGACCATCCCGCGCTGACGGAGGTACTGCGCAGCCTGCGCCGCGTGGCGCCGACAGACACCACGGTACTGCTCGGCGGCGAGAGCGGGACGGGTAAGGAGCTCTTTGCGCGTGCGCTCCATGCGCACAGCGACAGGGCCGACGGTCCGTTCGTGGCGATCAACTGCGCGGCGATTCCGGAGACGCTGCTCGAGACGGAGCTCTTCGGTCACGAGAAGGGCGCCTTCACCGGTGCCACCGCCCGCAAGCCGGGCCGCTTCGAAGTGGCGCACGGCGGCACGCTCTTCCTCGACGAGATCGGGGAGATGCCGGCCAACCTGCAGGCCAAGGTGCTGCGCGTGCTGGAGAATCGCAGCTTCGAACGCGTGGGCAGCAACACGACGCTGCACGTCGACGTGCGCCTCGTGGCCGCCACCAATCGCGATCTGCGAGCGGCCGTTGCGGCGCGGACGTTCAGGGAGGACCTGTTCTTCCGCCTGTCGGTGTTCCCGATCGTCATCCCGCCGCTGCGCGACAGGCAATCGGACATCGCACTGCTCGCGAGCCACTTCGTCGAACGGTTCGCGCGCGAGCAGAACAAGCGCCCACCGCACCTGTCATCGTCGGCGATCGCGGCTCTGCAAGGGCATGCCTGGCCGGGCAACGTGCGGGAGTTGCAGAACTGCATCGAGCGGGCGGTGATTCTCGCCGACGGCGATACGGTGCACGCGCAGCACCTCAATCTCGCGCCTCCGGACGCCGGCCGTGGTGCGCCGGTCGTGCCCGTCGATCCGTGGGAGTCGATCGATCTCTCGGGCACGTTGCCAGACGCGTCGCGCCGTGTGCTGCAGGAAGTGGAGCGTCGCAAGATTCAGCAGGCGCTCGACGATGTGCGCTGGGATCACGGCAAGGCCGCGTCGGCCCTGCAGATCCCCTCGCGCGTCCTCCTCGCCCGTATTCGGGAGTTGAAGCTGGCCCCCTCCATTCGCTGATGGAGAGAAGGGGCTTCAGCCCCTTCGTCGGCGGCAGGGGCCGAAGAGCCTGTGACGCAATCGCGGGTATTCGTGAAGGCGCGGGTCTGTCGCCGGACAGCCCCACCCGTCCTCGGCGTGAACGACCCTTGTACGGCTGACGCGCCTGCGCGCGGGCGGGGCGTCCCCGTCCGGCGCCACCCGCACCGACACGCGATTCCTTCACAGGCTCTGAAGCCCCTGGCCCGTCATTCGAATATGGCCTCTGGTCTCCAGTCGAATGCAACGAGGCAGGGCCGGCCCTACCGATCTATACCAACCCGATTGCGGCGAGGCCGAGGCGGACCTGGCGTTGGTCGACGTCGGTGACGATGGTGGTGTCGCCGATGCGGGTGGGCAGGACGAAGTGCAGCGCGCCGGCGACAACCTTCTTGTCGCGCCGCGTTGCGTCGAGGATCGCTGACACGTCGAGGCCGCCGATGGCGGGCAGCGGCCCCATGCCGTCGAGCACGGCACACAGCGCGGCGTCGTCGCCGACACTCCACGTGCCGCGCGCGACGGCGATGGCCGACGCGGCGCGCATGCCGTACGCCACCGCTTCGCCATGCCGCAGCAGACGGTAGTGGGTCACCGCTTCCAGCGCGTGTCCGATCGTGTGGCCGAAGTTGAGGATGCGCCGCAGGCCGTCCTCGCGTTCGTCCTTGGTCACGACGTCCGCCTTGATCGCGCAGCACGTGGTGATCACTGGGAGCAGTGCGTCGGGCGTGCCGTCGAGCAGTGCGGGCATCGTGCGCACGCATTGTTCGAAGAGCTCCGCTGACGCGATCACGCCGTACTTGACCACTTCGTACAATCCGGCCCGCAGTTCACGCCGGCTCAGCGTGGCCAGTGCGTCCGGGTCGACCGCCACGAGCGCCGGCTGATGGAACGCGCCGAGCAGGTTCTTGCCGAGTCTGTGGTTCACGCCGACCTTGCCGCCGATCGCGCTGTCTGTCTGCGCGACGACGGTGGTGGGCACGTGCACGAGCCTGATGCCGCGCAGGTAGCTCGCCGCGGCGAACCCGGCGAGATCGCCGATGACGCCGCCGCCGACCACCACGAGCACCGCCTTCCGATCCACGCCCTGCTGGACCAGCGCGTCGTGCACCTTCCCCATCGTCGCCATCGTCTTGGCCTTCTCGCCGTCGGGGACGAGCACGGGCGTGATGTCGGAGGCGATCGACGCCAGCCCGCGGCCAATGGTGTCGCCGTGCAGGCCCCACACGCGCGGCGACGAGACGACGACGACGCGTGACGCGCGAGGGCAGGCCTCCGCGACCGCGTCGCCGAGCGAGGCGAGCAGACCCCGGGCGATGACGATGCGCGAGACCTGAGCGGACCGCGTGTGGACCTCGAGAGTATGAGGAGGCATGAGCGGCGGGAGCCGAGGAAATCCGGCTCGAAGCGGGTGGTAGGATAACAGGGTCCGCCCTGCCGAGCGTGCCGGGCAGAAGCGAACGCCCCTCCCGTGACGCCCCGACACGATTTCCTGGTGATCGGCAGCGGTATCGCTGCGCTCCGAGCCGCGCTGGCGCTGACCAGTCGTGGGCGTGTCTGCGTGCTCACCAAGGGCGAGCCCGCGCAGGGCAACACGGGCTGGGCGCAGGGCGGCATCGCGGTGGCGCTCGGCGAAGACGATTCGCCGGAGCTGCACTTCGACGACACGCTGGCGGCGGGCGACGGGTTGTGCGAACCGGAGACCGTTCGTGCGCTCGTCGTGGAAGGGCCACATTACGTGTCGGAGTTGCTCGCGTGGGGTGCGCGCTTCGATCGACTGCCAGACGGGCGCCTGGAGCCGACGCGCGAGGCTGCGCACAGCGTGCGGCGCGTGCTGCACGCCGAGGACGCGACGGGGCGCGAGATCAGCCGGGTACTGCACGACCGCGTTGCGCAGTTCCCGGCCATCACCATCGTCGATCACGCGAGCGTGACGGGCCTGCTGTGCGAGGACGGGCGATGCGTAGGCGCCGTCTATCGCGATAGCGACGATCGTCGTCACGAGGTACGCGCCGTGGCCACGCTGCTGGCGACGGGTGGCGCGGGGCAGGTGTTCGCGCAGACCACGAACCCGTGGGTGACCACGGGCGACGGGATGGCCATGGCATTCGAGGCCGGCGCGGCGATCGCCGACCTCGAGTTCGTGCAGGTCCATCCGACGGTGCTCGACGTTCCGGGGCGGGCGCGGTTCCTGTTGTCGGAGGCGCTGCGTGGTGAAGGCGCGCGGCTCGTGAACGCGAGCGGCGAGGCGTTCATGTCGCGCTACGAGGCGTCGGCGGAACTGGCGCCGCGCGACCGCGTGGCGCGCGCGATCGTGCGTGAGCGCCAACGGACCGGTGCGCCGATCCGTCTGTCGCTGGCGCATCTTGCGGATCTCGACGTCCACGCACGGTTCCCCCAGATTTCGGAGGTCTGCCGTGCGGCGGGGCTCGATCTGGCCACGGACCCGATTCCCGTGAGCCCGGCGGTGCACTACGTCATGGGCGGCGTGGTCACCGACCTCGATGGCCGGACATCGATCCCGGGGCTGTATGCGGCGGGAGAAGTGGCGTGTACGGGCGTGCATGGCGCCAATCGACTGGCGAGCAATTCGCTGCTCGAAGGGCTCGTGTTCGGGGCGCGTGCCGGCGCGGTGATGGGCGAGACGCCGCGCGTTCGTGATGCATGGCCGGCGGGGCGACTGGTCGTCATGGAATCGCTTCGACGCACCGCGGATGGATCGATGCCAGACGACCTTGACGTCGCGAGCGTGCGTGCGCGTGCCTGGCGCGACATCGGACTGGTGCGCACGCCCGAAGGACTGCGTGATGCCGAGGCGTACTTCTCGCGCGCGTACGCGGGGTGCGTGTCGGCGCGCGAGACCGGGTTGGCCGCGGCGCACCTGCGGAATCTGGTGACGGTGGCGTACCTGATGGCGCGCGCCGCACTGCGCCGCCAGGAAAGCCGCGGCGGCCACTACCGCACGGACTTCCCCGAACGTCGAGACGACGACTGGGGGACGCATTGGGGGGACAGGGCCTCCACGAGACACATATGAGCGAGCAGCAGCAGAGCAAGGGACAGGGCAACAAGGGCGGCGGCAAAGGGGAGCAGTTCGTCACGGCCATCACGTCGCAGACCGAGGACTACTCGCGCTGGTACCTCGACGTGGTGCTGCGCGCGGAGTTGGCCGACTACACGCCGGGTCTCAAGGGGTGCATGACGATCCGGCCGTACGGCTATGCGATCTGGGAGCGCATCCAGCAGCTCCTCGACGCGCGCCTCAAGGCCACCGGACACGTCAACGCCTACTTTCCGCTTTTCATTCCCGAGAGCCTCCTGATGAAGGAGGCCGAACACGTCGAGGGCTTCGCGCCGGAAGTCGCGTGGGTCACGCACGGCGGCAAGGAGAAGCTCGAGGAGAAGCTCGCGATCAGGCCGACGTCGGAGGTCATCATCGGCACGATGTACGCCAGGTGGCTGCAGTCGTGGCGCGACCTGCCCATTCTCATCAACCAGTGGGCCAACGTGGTGCGCTGGGAGAAGGTGACGCGGCCGTTCCTGCGGACCACGGAGTTCCTCTGGCAGGAAGGCCACACGGTGCACGAGACCGAAGCCGAGGCCGAGGAGGAGACGCTGAAGATCCTCGGCGTCTACAAGGAGTTCGTCGAGACCGAGCTCGCGATGCCGGTGATCGAGGGGAAGAAGAGCGACGCGGAGAAGTTCGCCGGCGCATCGAAGACCTATTCGATCGAGGCGTTGATGGGTGACGGCCGCGCGCTCCAGGCCGGTACGTCGCACAACCTGGGACAGAACTTCGCGAAGGCGTTCGAGATCAAGTTCCAGGGCCGCGACAAGGTCGAGCAGCACGCGTGGACCACGTCGTGGGGCGTGTCCACGCGCCTCATCGGCGGGCTGATCATGGTGCACGGCGACGACAGCGGCCTGGTGCTGCCGCCCAACATCGCGCCGTACCAGGTGGTGATCGTGCCCATCCCGCGCGGCAACTGGCAGGAGACGGTGCTGCCGCACGCGCGCGCGATCCGTGACCAGTTGGTGGCGGCAGGCGTCCGCGTGATGCTCGACGACCGCGACGCCTACACGCCCGGCTGGAAGTTCGCCGACTGGGAGATGCGTGGCGTGCCCGTGCGCCTCGAAATCGGCCCCAAGGACATCGAGAAAGAGCAGGTCGTGCTCGCGCGCCGCGACACGCGCGAGAAGGCGTTCGTGCCCAACGCCACGCTCGTCTCGCAGGTCGAAGGCTGGCTCGCCGACATCCAGACGGCGCTCTTCGAGAAGGCGCGGCGCACGCGCGACGAACGGACGCACTACACGGAGAGCTACGAGGAGTTCAAGGCGCTGATGGCGGGCGCGCGTCCCGGCTTCGTCTTCGCGCCGTGGTGCGACGATGCGGCCGTCGAGGCGCAGGTCAAGGCCGAGACGCAGGCCACGATTCGCAACTACCCGTTCGAGGCGCCCGCCTTCGCGGGCAAGCACTGCTTGGTCACGGGACGTCCGGCCACCGTGATGGCCTGCTTCGCCAAGGCGTACTGACGCCGGCTCAGGCGCTCGCCTCCCGGCGGGCGCCTATCCCCACAACGCGGCCGATGCCTCGGGAAGGCGTGCGGCGAGCTTCTTCGCGATCGCGTGACGCTTCGTGATGCGTTCGCGCGCGACAACGGCGCGGAAGATCGCCACGAGCTGATCGCGGAACCACGGGTCGCCGGTGGCCTGCCACGCGTCGGCCACCTCGTCGAGCACCGACGCGTCGCCCACCTGCTGCAACGCAGACAGCATGCCGACCGGCGTGTGCGCGCCGAGTTTCTCGAGCGCTTCGCGCAAATCGTAGACAGCGAGCCGGCTGCCGCGTGCAGCGAGGGCGAGGTGCGCCGTGGCGCGCACCACGCGCCATGGCTCGACGTCATCGGCCGCCACGCTCGTCTCGTGCGCGCGCACGCGCTCGATCGCGCGATGGATGGTCGTCAGCGGCGCGTCGGTGCCCGCGGCGGCAATCAGGAGGCGGAACTCCTCGGGACTGCCCGGGAGATCGCGCGCGAGGATCGCGTCGAGTTCGGCATCTGGTGCCCGGTCGATGTCACCTCCGTGCTCGCCTGCACCGTCCTGATCGCCACCTGCCGCTTCCCGCAGGGCCGCCGATGTGTCGCGACGCAGTTGCGCGCGCAGCGGTTCGACGATGTCGGTGTCGTAGGTGGAGGAGCGGTCGGCGGTGCCGGTGATGGCGTCGAAGGCACGGAGGCGCACGATGTCGGGTCGCGACGTATCGAGCAGCGTGGCAGTGAGGGCGTCGAGCGCTGTGGCTGAGACGTGGCTGTCGCTGGCGTCGAGCAGCGCCCCCATCGCGTCGACGGCCGCCGTGGCCACGTCGGCATCGTCATGAGCGAGGAACGGTCTGACTGTCGACAGGATGCCCGGATCGCCGATGCGTTCGAGCACGCGCAGCAGGCGCGGCCGATGCGCGTCAGGCGCGGCGCCGATGCGCTGGACCGCCTGTCGCAACGCGGCCCTGCCGATGATGGCCAGCCGCGCCACCGTGGCTTCGACCACTACCGGGTCCTGGCTGGTCAGGAGTTGGTCGAGCAGTGTCCTGGCTTGACCTGGGCGTGAGGGCGGCACGGCGAGCCGATCTTACCGCGGCTCGGGGCCTGGTCGCGGAGGGAGGGCCGGCTCTTCGAGCGATGGCCGGGGAAGGCAGGCCCGGCTCTCCGAGCCCGGCCGTCCTGGGAAGGGTGTGGCGCAACGCAGAAGGGGCCCGACCAGCGTGTCGCTGATCGGGCCCCTTCTGCGTTTCAGGCTACCGTGCGGCGCCTACTGCGTGACGCGGACCGTGAGGGCGGCGCGGCGGTTGAGGCGACGCGTCTCCTCGCGGCTGTTGTCGTGCTTGGGCCGCTCCTCGCCGTAGCTCACCGTGCGGATGCGGTCGGCACCCACGTTGCGGGAGGAGAGGTAGTCGCGCACCGAGTACGCACGGCGCTCGCCGAGCGCGAGGTTGTATTCGGCCGTACCGATGTTGCAGGTGTGGCCTTCGACCTCGATACGGAGCTCGGGGTTGTCGACCAGCGCCTTGATCGCCTCGTCGAGGATGCGCGTGGCTTCAGGCCGCAGCGTGTAGCGGTCGAAGTCGAAGTGCACGTCTTCGAACGTGTAGTCCTTGATGGCGGGCTTGACCACCTGGATCGTCACCGTGTCGCTCACCGAGCCACCCTTGCCGTCGGTCACCGTGACGGTGCAGGGGACGGGGCCTTCCTGCATCGGAGCGGTCCACAGCGTTTCGCGGTTGGCCGGCTGCGCGATGGTGCCGGCCGGGCACGACCACGAGTAGGTGAGCGGATCGCCATCCGGGTCGCTCGCGTCTGCCGTGATCGTCGAGCTCTTGCCGACTTCGACCGTGCACGGGTTGCAGCGCGCCTTCACCGTCGGCGGGCCGTTCTGCGCCACCGGCGGGGGGGGCGGAGGCGGCGGGGGCGGCGGGGCCGCGAACGCCGTGGCGACGCCAGGGTGGAAGCCGATGCGGAACTGCAGGCCCCAGCGATCCGACCCCTCGGACGACGCGCCCGAGTAGAGCTTGGAGCGCGCGTCGTGCGCGAGCGCGTACACGGCGCCGCCACCGACGAAGAAGCCCTTCTGGCTGAACCAGGTGGCGCCGATGGCCGCGTCGAGCGGGCTGCGGATGGGCCACGTGCCGTCGCTGACGCTGCCGTCGAAGGCCGTGAGGCCGCCCGACGTGAGCGAATCATCGAAGTAGCGCTCGCCGAAGAGCTCGGCCGTCAGCTTCAGCCCGCTGCGCGTCGGCAGGCCGAGGCCCACGCCGTACCGCAGGCCGTTGCTCTGGTTCGTGAGTTCGGCATCGGCGCGTGCGGCGAACCCGACGTAGCCCGACAGGTCGGCGCGCTCGTTGATTTCCTTGCTCAGGATGTAGTCGACGAAGAAGTCGGCCTGGCCGGAGCTGGTGCCCTTGGTGGACGAGCCCGTGGGCAGCTTGACCATCGCCTTGAGGGCCATGGCCAGCGGGGCGTCCTTGGCCTGCGACATCAGGTTGACCTTGCCGCCGACGTAGAGGTCGCCGAACGTCGTGCCCGACCAGCCCTGCTTGACCAGCGGGTAGTCGTTCACCGGACCGCCGCCTGCACTGCCGGGCGTGAAGACCGGCCGGATGTCGCGGTCGATGCGGGTGACCGTGGACAGCGCGGCGAACAGTTCCGCGCGACCGCCGACGCCGTACCCGACGGTGACCGGGAAGAAGCCGATGTCGGTGAAGCCTTCCTGGCGGTCGAAGTTCGTGTAGTAGATGCTGCCGGACCAGCGGCCGGCCGGCAGGACCTCGCCGAGCGGCACGAACCACAGACCGGTGTCACCCTGGAAGGTCGGGGCGGCCGACCGGGTTTCGGTCACCACCAGGCTCGCGGCAGGATCCTGGGCGGGCGTGGTGGCCGCGGTCTGCGCGAACCCTGCAGGCGCAGCCATCGCCAGACCCATCGCGGTGGCGAGACTTACCCTGAAGAGGCGTGTCATGTGCGTGTCCCTCGAATTCGTGTGCGTATCCAAAACGTCCTTACAAGAATCGCTTTCGCATAGTACCGGGCCCGGAGAGACGCGTCAAACCGATCCGTAAGGAACTACGGATCCGTTCGCGCGCGCTTCTTGAAGAGCCAGGCGACGCCAATACTGACGCCATACAGCCCGATCATCGGCATGGCGACAAGAAACAGTGAAAGCGGGTCGGACCCCGGCGTGACGATTGCGGCCACGACGAAGATGAGCAGGATGGCGTACTTGGTGTGCTTGAGCAGGAACTTCGGCGTCACCAGCCCCACGCGCGCCAGGAACATCACCAGCGTGGGCATCTCGAACACGAGCCCGAGGCCGAGGGCCATGCGCACGTAGAGCGAGAAGACCGGCTCGATGCGCGGCGCGAACTGCACTGTGTCGTCGGCGAAGCTGCCAAAGAAGTTCCACGCCGCCGGGAACGCCACGTAGTGCGAGAACGCGCACCCGAGCGTGAAGAAGATCGACGACATCATCACGAACGGGATCGCGAAGCGCTTCTCGTGCGCGTACAGGCCCGGGGCCACGAACGCCCAGACCTGCCACATCAGATAGGGCATCGCGAGCAGCAGCCCCGCCAGGGCCGCCATCTTCATGTAGAGCATGAAGGCTTCGGTGGGCTCGGTGTAGATGAGCTTGCCACCCGCCGGCAGGATCGCCGCCAGCGGCTTCATGATGAAGTCGAAGATCTGCTCGATGAAGGCGATGGCGGCCACGAACCCGACGAGGACACCGACGAGCGCCCGGATCAGGCGCTGGCGCAGTTCATCGAGGTGTTCGAGGAACGACATCTTCCCGCCGATACCCCCCTCTTCTTCCTCCTCGTCACCGTCTGTCGGGCGGGGAGGGGGCGGGGCGGCGGGGACGGGAGACAGGGACATGCGGGCTCGTGGCGGGACTACACGTCTGCGCCGCGCGGCGTGGTGTCGGCCACCTGCCCGCGCGTTTCGTCCTGCGCCCGATCGTAGAAATCGTCGGTGTACGGATCATCACTCGCGGCGGGGGCGGCCTCGACCGGCGGCGTGTCCGCGACGGCGGTCGAGGCGACTGCCGGTGCCGCGGCCACGGCGGGCGCCGGACGCGGCGTGCGGTCCTTCTCTTCTTCGACCCGGATTTCCTCTTCCAGGGAATTGCGCAGCTCGTTGGACGCCTTCTTGAACTCCGAGAGGGACTTGCCGAGAGACTTGCCGAGTTCGGGCAGCTTGCGCGGGCCGAACACGATCAGGGCGATGACGAAGATGATGACCAGCTCCGGCATGCCGATGGGACCGAACATCGTGACGCTCCAGGGATTTCGAAGGGCGGCCTCGTGCGACGAGGCTGCGGCGCAGACAATCCCGAATTATAGGAATGCCGTTCGAGCAGGGTCAAATGACAGCGGTGTCATCCGATCCGGCAACGGGCAACGGGCAACCGGCAACCGGGCTTCATCGCCGCCGGCAACCTCGGGTTGGAGCGATGGGAATGTGTCCGGTTGCCGGTTGCCTGTTGCCGGTTGCCGGTACCTCCCGTGTTACGCTCGAATGTCATGTCCAAGCACCGCGCGTTGCCTGCGGTCCTGTTCGCCGTCACCGTCTCCGCGCTCGTCGGAGGCGTGCTCGGACGGCGTGCGCAGGCCACCGCGGATCCCCTGACCGATCGCTACCGCGTGTTCACCGCGGCGCTGGCCGCCGTGGAGCAGGAGTACGTCGAGGACGTCGAGTCCGACCGCCTCGTCTACAGCGCGATCACGGGCATGCTCCAGACGCTCGATCCGCATTCGAGCTTCCTCGATCCCCGCGCGTACGCGCAGATGCGCGAACGGCAGGAAGGCCGCTACTACGGCCTCGGGATCACCATCTCGCCCCTCGACGGCGACATCACGGTGATGGCGCTTTTCGAAGGGTCGCCCGCCTACAAGAAGGGGATCCGCCGCGGCGACGTCATCGCGCGCATCGAAGGCGAGGACACCAAGGGGTGGACGAGCGATCAGGCGGTCAAGCGACTGCGCGGACCGAAGGGCACACAGGTCAAGGTCGGCCTCCGGCGCCAGGGCTATCCCGAACTGATCGAACTCTCGGTCGAACGCGACGAGGTCCACATCCCCACCCTGAAGGGCGTCTTCATGATCGGCGCCGACACGGGGTACATCAGGCTCAACGATTTCTCGGAGACCACCGACCGCGATCTCGGTGAGGCGCTCGACTCGCTGTCGGCCAAGGGCATGAAGCGCCTGCTGCTCGATCTGCGCGACAACCCTGGTGGGCCCCTCGATCAGGCGATCAAGGTGTCGGACCGCTTCCTGCCCAAGGGTGACATGGTGGTCTACACGCGCGGGCGCACGCGCAATTCGGATCAGGACTACCGCGCGGCCGATCCCGGCGATTTCGGCACCATGCCCATCGTCGTGCTGGTGAGCCGGAGCAGCGCGAGCGCCGCCGAGATCGTGTCGGGGGCACTCCAGGATCACGATCGTGCGCTCATCGTCGGCGAGACGACGTTCGGCAAGGCGCTGGTGCAGTCGGTGTACCGGATCAGCGAGGGTGCGGGGCTGGCGCTCACCACGGCACGTTATTTCACGCCGAGCGGCAGGCTGATCCAGCGGCCCTGGGACGGCACCTTCGACGAGTACCTCACCTACTCGCTGCGCGAGCAGAAGGCCGACGCGCCGCACGATCCGGCGAACCTGAAGCTCACAGACGCGGGTCGCAAGGTGTACGGCGGTGGCGGCATCGAGCCGGACCAGTACATCGCGGGGCCCGTCGAGGGGTTCGACCCGACGCGCTTCGGTCGCGCCCTCTTCGCGCGCCAGGTGTTTGCCGACTACGCCGGCCGTTACACGGCCGAAGGCGACACACGCATCAAGGGCAACGGCCAGGCCCGTACCATCACGCGCGGGTTCACCGTGGACGACGCGATGGTGGCCGACTTCCGCGCGTATCTCCAGTCGCGCAAGGTCCGCATCGACGACGAGGCCATGAAGACCGACGACCAGTTCATCAGGGCGATGATCCAGTACGACATCGACCTGGCGCTCTTCGGCGTCGAGGAAGCCCGCCGCAACCTGATCGCCCGCGACCCGCAGGCCCAGTTCGCCCTCCAGCAGTTCGAGGAGGCCGCCCGCCTGCCCCTGCTCGACGGCGCATCCACGTCCCGGAGATAGACCGATATCTTGTGGTCTGGTTGGCCGCTTGCCCCAATTAGTAGTTGCCTGCTAGACTCCGCGTCTGCTTTGCCGGTGGCCTCAGCATTCCAGCCTGCCACCGCAGGACCGTGCCCGACATGCGTCTCAACCGCCTCGAAATCAACGGCTTCAAGAGTTTTCCCGACCGCGCTGACCTCGCCTTCGATCTCGGCGTGACGGCCATCGTCGGCCCCAACGGCTGCGGCAAGAGCAACGTGGTGGACGCCATCACGTGGGTGCTCGGTGAGCAGAGCGCCAAGAGCTTGCGTGGGGAGCGGATGGAGGACGTCATCTTCGCCGGCAGCGATGCCCGCAAGCCCACGCACACCGCGGAGGTGAAGCTGAAGATGAGCGGCGTCATCTCGCGCGTGGGTCTGGACGATCACCCGCAGCGCAAGACGGTGGCGCAGGAACTCGAGGAGTCTGTCGAGACGCTCACCGAGGACGTGGTGCTCGCGCGCGACGTCGAGGTGTCGCGGCGGCTGTATCGCTCCGGCGAGAGCGAGTACCTGATCGACGGCCACGTGGTGCGCCTGCGCGACGTGCAGGATCTGTTGATGGACGCGGGCCTGGGCGTGAAGGGCTACGCGGTGATCGAGCAGGGGAAGATCGGTCAGATCCTCGCGGCCAAACCCACCGAGCGGCGGCAGTTGATCGAGGAAGCCGCGGGCGTCACCAAGTACAAGACGCGCCGCCGGCAGGCCGAGCTCAAGCTCGAAGCGGCACAGCAGAACCTCACGCGCGTCGACGACATCATCTTCGAGCTCGAGAAGCAGCGCGGATCGCTCAAGCGCCAGGCGGCCAAGGCGCGTCGCTACCGCACGCTGCGCGAGGAACTGCGGCAGTGGGAGAAGCTGCTGTTCGGGCAGAAGTACCAGGCGCTGCAGGCGGCGATGACATCGGCCGTCGAGCGTCTCGAACAGGTGCGCGGGCACGAGGCGGGGCTGTCGGGGCGCGTGGCCGAAGTGGAAGCGGCGCTCGAGCGGCTGCGCATCGAACTGACGGAAGCCGATGCTGCGGCCAACGCGGCGCGGCAGTCCGCGCACGCCAAGGAACTGGAGAGCGGCCGCCGGCAGCAGCAGCTCGAGTTCGATCAGCAGCAGGTGCAGTCGATCGGGGCCGCCCTGGTCGGCATGCACGAGGAGATCGCACGTCTGCAGGAGCGTATCGGGCCCGCGCAGGAGGAACTCGACGCCCGTCGCGCGGCCGGTGCGCAGGCCGATCGCGAACGCGACGCGGCCGAGGCGCGCGTCAAGGACGAGGACGTGGCGGTGCAGCGCGCCGCCGCGGAGATCGCGTCGCTCGAACAGCACGTGGAGAAGGCGCGCGGCGATCTCTACGCCGGCATGACGCAGGTCAACACGCTGCGCAACGCCATCGAACGCGCGATCGAAACGCGCGATCGCATCGCGCAGGAGCTCGGGCGCATCGAGGTGGAGTGCGACGACCTGCGCGTCGAGCAGGAAGCCGCGCTCACCGAGCGCGAGCGCGCGAGTGGCGCGCTGCGTGACGCGCAGGCGGCGCTCGAACAGGTGCGCGGTACGCGCGCGACCAGCGAGGCGGCGCTCGGCACCGCCCGCATCGAACGCGAATGGCGCGAACGCGACCTGCGCACGCGTGAACGCGAGGCGGCGGCGCTGCAGGCGCGGTTGCAGTCGCTCGAGGAACTCGACGCCGCACGTGCCGAGTACGGCGAAGGGGCGCGCCTGTTGCTCGCCTCGTCCGAGAGCGGCATCACGCACTTCGGATCCGTGGCCGACGCGCTGGAAGTGACGGGCGACCACGAGTCGGCCGTTGCCGCGTGTCTCGGCGAAGTGGTGCAGTACGTGGTCGTGCCGGACATGGCGGCCGTGCAGGCCGGCCTTGCCTTCGTGCGCGATCGCGACGCGGGCCGCGTGGGCTTCCTGGTGGCCGACGACCTCGTGCCAGACGACGTCGTGGCGCCGCCCGTCGCCGGCGTGCGTCCGCTCAGCGACATCGTGCGCGTC
>JADLFL010000020.1 GCA_020845575.1 Acidobacteriota bacterium
TAGCTAATCGGACGCGGGCTCCTCTCCAAGCGCCAGGCCTTGCGGTCCCCGGCTTCGATCACCGTTCATCCAAGAACAGGATGTCATGCGGTATTAGCGTCCCTTTCGAGACGTTATCCCCCACTCGGAGGCAGATCACCCACGCGTTACTCACCCGTTTGCCACTTTACTCAGGGCCGAAGCCCCTTTCACGTTCGACTTGCATGTGTTAGGCACGCCGCCAGCGTTGATTCTGAGCCAGGATCAAACTCTCAAGTTAAAGTGTGCGCCGAAGCCGCATCGCTGCGCCACCGGCAAACCTCCAACGTTGAGCGCCTGTTGATTGGCTCTTCAGCGTTGCTACTTATTCGTTGTCCGACGGCCAGCAGTCCTCGCGGACCACACACCGTCGGGCTGAATACTCGACAGGTTTTCGTGCTTGCACGTTCTATCCAGTTTTCAAAGAACCGGCTCGCTGGAGGCTGCTTCGCCCCGCCGAACCGTGCGCTCGCCGTCGTCAGGCGAACTTACCCAGAATACCGAACCCCAGCGGCCCTGTCAACATCTTTTTTTCGCTACCCCCCGGCGCCAATTGCTCGCCAGGAACGACCACCGGTGGCGACAGGAATCGAGACCGCATGCGCGGTTCGATGCTGCGTTCCCCGTTTGCCTAGGGCCACGAAGGGCTCGCCGGACTGGGTTGCCGGCTACCAGGCGCATCGAAGGCACTCGCAGCTCAGTGCGAGCCCTCCACCAGACATCCAGGCGGCGAGGCCGCGCTGTGTGGTGATGCCGGTGCGCCCGGCAAGACTTTCAAGATTAGCGAGAAGTGCTCGAGGTGTCAACCCCTGAATTCTGCACCATCCGGCCTTCCTCTCTGGCCTTCCTCTCTGCCTTCTTGTCCGCTCCTGTCCCGGCCAGCTTCGACCGGTTCCATTCGAGCAAGGCCTTGCACAGCGTCAACTGGCGGGCCCGCCCGAAAAAGCGGATTGACAGACTACGCCTCTCGCCGAGGCGATGTCAACCCCAAATCGAATCAGCTCGCCAGGACCTTCACGATCTGTTTCTTTCCGGCCTGAATCGTCCATGTCCCGCGTGGCACCACGGCACCGATGTCGGCCACGACGGCGCCGTCGAGGCGCACACCGCCCTGTGCGATTTTGCGCGTGGCGTCGCTGCCACTCGTCGCCAGCCCGAGGTCGACGAGCACCTTGCGCAGCAGCTGCCCGGCCGGGATCGCCCGCGTCGGCAGGTCGTCGGCTCGACCATGCCGCGCGGCGTGGCGTGCGCGCGTCGCCTGCACCGCGGCATCAGCCACCGCGTCGCCGTGATAGCCGGCGACGATGGTGCGACCGAGTTCGTAGCGCAGGTCCGAGGCGGAGATCTCCCCTGCCGCGAACCGCGCCTGACGCGTCGCGATGTCGGCGGGCGACAGGTCCGTGAGCAGCGTGAAGTAGTCCCACATCACCTCGTCGGATCCGCGGAAATCCTCGACGATCTTGCGCAGCATCTCCTCGGCGGGCTCGTCGATCCCGACGTAGTTGCCGAGACTCTTCGACATCTTCTCCACGCCATCCAGCCCCACGAGCAGCGGCGTCGTCAGGATGATCTGCGCCGGCAGGCCGTAGGCGGGCATGATGTCGCGTCCCACGTTGAGGTTGAACAACTGATCCGTCCCGCCGAGCTCGACGTCCGCGTGCAGGAAGACGGAGTCGTAGCCCTGACTGAGCGGGTACAGGAACTCGTGCAACGCAATCGGCTGGCCTGCGTCGTACCGCTGCCGGAACTCGCGCCGCTCGAGCATCTGCGCCACGTTGTAGGTGGCAGCCAGCTTGATCCAGTCCACGCTCGTGAGAGCCCCGAGCCAGCGACTGTTGAAGTCCACCACGGTCTTCTCGGGATCGAGGATGCGGAAGACCTGCTGGCGATACGTGTCGGCGTTGGCCTGCACGGCTTCGGGCGTCAACGGCGGGCGCGTCTTCGACCGGCCCGTCGGATCGCCGATGAGGCCCGTGAAGTCGCCGATCAGGAACACCACCGTGTGCCCCAGATTCTGGAAGTGCTTCATCTTGCGGATGAGCACCGTGTGGCCGAGGTGCAGGTCCGGGGCCGTCGGATCGAAGCCCACCTTCACGACGAGCGGCCGTCCCCCCTGCTCGGCCGCCACCAGCCTGGCGCGCAGATCCGCCAGCCGCACCACGTCCACACATCCCCGCGTCAGATACGCCAGTTGCTCGTCGATCGACATCGGGGAGAGATCTTACCGGCAACCGGCAACCGATGGCCGGGTACAGGGACCCGCCTCGGTGCTGACGCGCTACGGCGCCGCAGGCCACAGGCCGGGCCCGACCCTACCAGGTGTTGCCGAATGCGCGGGGAGCCGAAGGCCTAACAGCCCGTGGTGGACCCGATCGGTTGCCGGTTGCCGGTTGCCGGCGAAAGCTCCACCCGCGATGCGTCGATTCATCGAAGAGTCGAAGGCACACCATGCCGTGCGCGGCCCGTTGGCCGCGGCGTCAAAGACGCGAGGAGACGTCGTGTCTCAGCAGACGGACACCAATAATCGCCGGCAGCACCCGCGGGTGCCCGCCAACCTCTTGCCCACGTTGACGGCACGCCTCAGCGGTGGGGCGAGCGTCCGGTTGCTGGACGTGTCTCGACGGGGCGTGCGGCTCGAGACGCCGCTGCACATGCGCCCCGGCCAGACGGTGGCCATCCGCTTCGTTGCCGCCGACGCCACCGTCACGCTCAGCGCCGCCGTCGTCCGCGCCACGGTCGCGCGCGTCGACGCCGAGGGCATCAAGTACGAGACCGCGCTGTCGCTCGCAGGCGATCTCGTGCTGTGCGACCAGCTCACCGAGGCCGCGATGCAGGAAGCCGAACCGGCAGAGGCTCCCGCCGGCGCCGGAACCGCCGCACCGCCGCCAGCGAGTCTGGCACCCGTGGTCGACTACACCGTCATCGTGCGAGGCGTCCCAGACGCGCCCTCGCTGCTCGAAGGCCTCCAGGCCAACAGCTGGTAACCATCATTCATGCGCGCGCGCCTCGTCGCCATCTCCGTTTCCGATCCCGCGTCGCTTCGAGCCTCGCTCTCCGCGGCCCTCGGCACCTCGTCGGTCGACCTGTGCCAGGCGACCGAAGCGGCCGTCACATGGCTGGAGAACCGGCCGTGCGACCTCGTGACCATCGCCGGACAGGGTGCCGCGGTGGCCGACGGCGTCGCGCGCATCCGGCGCGTCAGCAAGACGATCCCCGTCCTTGTCGTTGTGCCCGATTCCTCGACTCGCGAAGCCGGGGCCGCATGGCTCAACGGCGCCGATGACGTGGTCACGGCTTCGGCGCTGACGGCCGGCACGCTGCCCGAGGGGCTCGACGATGTGCGGCACCCCGAGCGTGACGTCGTGCGCCGGATCCAGCGCCTGTGGTACGCCGGTCCACCCGACGCGTTGCGTAACCAACTCGCGACGCGTCTCGGAGCCCGTTTCCGCGAGGTGGGCCTGTCGGCCGAGGGCCTCGCAGGTCTCACCACGCAGGACGTCGAGAATCCCCACTCCGCCGCGCTGATCGTCAACGCGCTCGCCGAGGCCGAATCGCTCGTGCTCGGCGTCAGGCGCGTCAAGCGGACGTACCCGGGCCTTGCCGTGACGGTCGTCGCCGACGGCACGCACCATCAGGCCTTCCGCCGCGCGGGCGCCGACGAGTGCGTCGTGCCGCCGGCCGACGCCGACACGGTGCTCCACGCCATGGGCCGCGCGCAGGCCACGTGCCGGACGTCGCTCGAGCTCGACATCGTGCGCGCGAGGGAGACGCGGCTTCGCGCCCTGCTCGAACACCTGCCCGAAGCCGTCATGCTGGTGTCGCCCGAGCACGCGGTGCTCGCCGTCAACCTGGCGGCGCTGCGCCTCATCGGCGCCCAGGACGCGCGTCAGGTCATCGGCACGCCGCTCGCGCCCTGGTTTGCCGGTGACGACGAACACGCGCCGATCGCGCTGGTCGACGGCGTGGCCGCTGGCTCCCCGCGCGAGTTGTTCACGCGCACGCGCCACCTGGCCGATCCGCGGGGCCTCCAACTCCGTGCCGTCCCGTTCCAGCGAGAGACAGGCGGCTCTCCCGCCGCCTTGATCGTGCTGCGTGAAGTGGTCGATGCGTCGTCTGTCGACGCGGCATCGGCTCCAGCCGGTGCATCCGACGCCGACCGCCAGGCGTGGGACGAGGAACGCCGCGCGTTCGTCTCGCGCGTGGACAGCCTCGCGGCTGAACTCACCGACGCCCGCACGCTTGCCGAGTCGCTCCGCGAAGCGCAGGCCACGCTCGCCGCCTCGACGGTACCCAGCGACGAGCGCGACGCCTGGCTGCGCGAGCGTGCCGATCTGGCGACGCGCATCGAAGTGCTCGATGCGGATCTGTCAGAGGCCCGTGCGCTTGCTGATGCGCAGCAGACCAACCTCCTGTCGCTCAACGCGACGATCGATTCCCTGCGCGACGCGCAGGAGGCAGTCAGCGCGGCAGCGGTCCCGGACGAGGAACGCGACGCCTGGACTCGCGAGCGGGACGATCTCACGGCACGCATCGACGCGTTGTCGACCGCGCTCGACGAGGCGCGCGCACGTGAACAGGCACCGCAGACGGGACAGGACGATGCCGCCCGCCGCCTCGCCGTGCTCGAACAGGAAGAGATGCCGCTGCTCCTGTCGCGCATCGACAGCCAGCAGCAGTTGCACGACGAGAACGTCACGGCGTTGCGCGATGCCCTCGCGCGCGTGCAGGCACTCGAAGGTGACGAGATTCCGGCGCTGCGCGATATCGCCGAGGCCGCGAGGGCCGACGCCGCGCGCATCGCGGACGCGCTCGACGCCGCGCAGCAGCGGGCGGCAGAACTCGAAGCGGCGCTGGCCGACGCCTCGACACGCGCGGCCGACCTCGAACTCGAAGTGGCGCACGCCCGCGTCGCGCCGCCGCCGATCGGCGCGCCGGTCGAGACCGTCGCCATCGATCTGCCGCCCGAACAGCGGTGGCTCCTGCAGGAAGTGGCGCACATCGGGCTCGTCCGCACCACAGGTGACGGACGGGTGCTCGAAGCCAACGACCACGCCGCCGCGCTCTGCGGCCACGGCCGCGGCGCGGATCTGGTCGACGCCGGCAGGCTCCCGGAACCTCTCGCGCTCATTGGCGATCCCGACGATCGGTCCGCTGCGCGATTCGAAGTCTGCCTGCAGACGACGGCCGGACAACCGCCGCGCTGGGTCGCCGGCGCGCGCCTGGCCAGGACCGACGATGCCGGCGAGGTGACGTGGCTGCTGGCCGACGCATCGGTGCACCACGCGGGCGATCCGGGTGAAATGGCGCGTCCCGAGGCCTTCACCGCGATTCTCGAAGCCGTTGCCGCAGAGTGCGCGACGATCGTGGACCGTGCCCCGACCGTGCGCGGGCCGCGTCCCATCGATGCGGCACCGATGGATCGCGAGACGACAGACGCATTGGAACGTGCGCGTGTGCTGCTCCAGCAGGTGGCCTCCGTGCGGAAGCGCCGCGAGGCGCAGGCCGCGATCGACGAACTCAGCGGGCACCTCCAGTCGCTGGAGCCCGTGCTCGCCAGGCTCGCCACCGAGGACGTGACGTGGGAGTTGGCTGTGCCGGACGCCCCCGTCCACGTGTGCGCGTCGGCGTCCGATGTCGAGCGGTGCGTGACAGGGCTCGTGACCTCGGCACGCGACGCGCTCCCGCTCGGCGGCCGGCTGTCGCTGTCGGTGGAGACACCCGGGCCCGCGATGGTCGATGGTGACTTCGCCGTGCGTCGTCTCGATGCGCGCCTGACGTTGTCGGCGCAGGGATACGGCGTGCTGCCGCTCGACGTTCCGCCCGCGCTGCGCGATCTCGCCGCGGCGTTCGGAGGGGAGTTCGACGTCGCACGCGCCGACGCGCTCACGCAGCGCATCGTCCTCCGCCTGCCCCGCGCGTTCGTCGTGTCGCACGCCGCGTAGACATTTCAGAATCTCACGGGCATTGTCCTCCCGGAGCCGCCGGACACGTCCGGCGGCTACACCTTGATGCCAAGCGTAGGATAGGAGTGATGGCGGTGCGATCCTCGTCACTCCTGAGCCGGCGCGCCGTGTTGCGGCTGGCGACTGGCGTTGCGGCGGGGCTCGTGGTCGGCGAGAGCGCATACGGCGCCCTCTACGAGCGGCACCATCTCGGCGTCACGCGCGCCGATGTTCCGTGCGCGGCGCTGCCGCCCGCGCTCGACGGCTTCCGGATCGGCCTCATCACCGACACCCATCACAGCGCATACGTCTCGCTGCCGTTCATCGAGCGCGCCGTGGCGCTCCTCGACGCGGAACGTCCCGATCTCGTCGTGCTCGGTGGCGACTACGTCACGCGACACGATCGCCGCTACATCCCCGACGCGGCTGCGCCCTTCTCGCGTCTGAACCCACCTCACGGGATGTTCGGTGTCCTCGGCAACCATGACGATGGGGTGAACGTGCCGAGGATGCTGCGCCGGGCCGGCGTGACGGTGCTGGCCGACGCACGCACGCGCGTGACAGTGCACGGCGAGAGAATCGACCTTGTCGGCGTGAACTACTGGACGCGCACGCTGCCGGATGTGGCACGCGTGGCGAAGGGGCGCGCACCATTCACGATTCTCCTCGCCCATGATCCACGTCGACTGACTGAAGCCGCCGCGCTCGACATCCCGCTCGTGCTCTCAGGACACACGCACGGCGGACAGATCGCCCTGCCCGTCCTTGGCGCCATTGCGGCGACCAAATACCCCGTCGCCGAAGGCGTCGGACACACCGGCGCGTCGACGCTGTTCGTGAGTCGCGGCGTTGGCACCGTGCTCGTACCCTGCCGCCTGGGGTGCCCGCCCGAAGTCGCGGTCCTGACGCTGCGGCAGCGTCAGGCCTGAACGAACCGTCGTCCGTCGATGGACCAGCCAGGCGTCAGGACGCGTGCAATCGCTTCCGGGTAGATGCGGTGCTCCTCGACGAGGATGCGCGCCGCCAGCGTCTCGGGCGTGTCCTCGTCGAAGACTGGAACGACGGCCTGGAGCACGATTGGTCCGGCGTCGAGTTCCGGGGTGACGAGGTGGACGGTGGCCCCGGCCACCTTCACGCCGTGCGTCCACGCCTGCCCCTGCGCGTCGACACCGGGGAACGCCGGCAACAACGACGGGTGGACGTTGAGCACCGGACCCGGCGCGCGGTCCAGAAACACGCGACTGAGGATGCGCATGAAACCCGCCAGGCAGACCACTTGCGCACCGGCCTCCTGCAGTCGCTCGACGAGCGCGTCCTCGAACGCGCCCCGCGATGCAAACGCCGTGTGTTGGATGACGGCCGTGGGAATCCCCGCCGCCCGCGCGTGATCGAGCCCGCCGGCGTCCGCCCGGTTCGCGATCACGACGCCGACCCGTGCCGCCAAGCGCCCCTCGTCGATCGCGCGGATGATCGCCTGGAGATTGCTGCCGCGGCCGGAGATGAGGACGCCGAGGACACGAGACGTCGAAGGAGCCATGCGCGCTCAAGCATAGACAATCCCTGCCGATTATCGTGATGGACGTCGCTGTCGCTCCCCGTGCTGCCGTCCGCACAGGAGATCTCCCGATGGATCGCCACGACGAGTCGCTCGAGGCCTGCGACGGCCACGAACGGCGTGCCCATCCCCGTATTCCGGCCAGGTCGGTTCCGTACCTCACTGCGCGGATCGCCGGTGGACCGGCTGTTCACCTGATCGATCTCTCGAAGCACGGTGTCCAGATCGAGACGACGCTGCACATGCGTCCCGGTTCGACGGTGGCCGTGCGCTTCCTCTCCGGCGATCGCAGCGTGACGCTCACAGGTGCCGTCGTGCGCTCCACCGAGCTCGTCAGGCCGCACCGGGGCGACGTGAAGTACCATAGCGCCCTGTCGTTCACTGATGAGCTCAGCCTCTGTGACGAAGCCATCCAGGCGGCGGAGCCGGCGCGTGAACCTCAGCGCGCCGTGGTGCCGCAGGTCAGCGTCTGCGACCTCTTCACGATGATCCTCATGGACGGCTGTCGCCCCAGCCACGCATACGTCGAGGCGACGGCGCGCTAGCGGCGCCGCCTCGAACGGCCGTCCACATGAAGGTCCTGCTCCTCTCGCAGCGTCCGCTCGGGACCGCTGAGATCGACCGGGTCGTCATGACGGGTCTGAACCCGTCTGCCCTGGACGTGTGCCCGTCCATCGCCCTCGCGCTGAGCCGGCTCGATGCCTTCCCTCCCGATCTCGTCGTCGTCGACCTGCCGCGGCAGGAAGCCGACGAGGCGGTCCACGCCATGCGGGAGCGGGGCATCGCCGTACCCGTTGTCGTGGTGGCCGCGACTGTCGCCGAGCACGCCGCGTCGATGGGGCGCGGGACGACCTCTGGGCACGCGGCCGCCGATCGGGGTTCCGATCGCTCGAACGGTGATACGCAGGACGCCGACGTGTTGACCTGGGGCGACCATCTCGACCCGACGGAGGCACGCGCGGCTGGCGCGGCCATCGCGGCACACGCGACCGGTCCATCGCCGCAACCGCTGGGCGTCGCAGATGCCCTCGATGCCGAGACGCGCTGGCTGCTGTACGAGGTGGCGTCCATCGGACACGTGTCGACAACGCTCGACGGCAGTATCCTGGCGTCCAACGACATCGCCGCGCAGTTGCTCGGCCACTTCTCGCCGGACGCGCTCGAAGCCGCGGGCCAGATGCCGCGCCCGCTCCTCGACGTGGCCGGCGCGTACGCGCAGCGCCCCTCGCGCTTCGAGCTCTGCCTGCAGCACGGCGAGGATGGTCCGCTGCACTGGATCGTCGGCCTGGCCCTGCCGCAGGGCGGCACGCCAGCGACGGTGACGTGGTTCCTGATCGACGCGAGCGAGCAGCGCCTGGAAGCACGGCGTGCGCGCTTCCTCCGTCGGATGGACGCACTCACGCACGTCCTCTCGGCGGCAACGGCCGAGTGCTCGACGCTCGTCGACACCGGCGGCAGGGCACTCGCGTCCGCGCGCGCGGCCCTGGTCGACGACGCCGGCGTGGATGAAGCGACGCAGGCCCTGTCGCGCACGCAGGCCGTCCTCTCGCAACTCGCGGGCTTCGCACGGCGCCGGGCACGGCGGCCGGGCCTGCGCGACATGCGCGCGCTCCTGGAGCAGATCAGCCCGGTGCTCGTCCACATGATGGGCGACGACATCACGCTGACGCTGAACACGGGCACCGAACCGCTGTACGTGTCGCTGGATGCCGCGGAAGTCGAGCAGTGCCTGGCCGCGATCGTCAACCAGGGCCGCGAGGCCCTGCCGCTGGGCGGACAGATGAAGATCTCGCTCACGTGGACACTGGGGGATGGCGACGCCGCACAGGGTCGTGGCGCGCGTCCGGAGATCGTGCTGGCGTTCGAGCTCCAGGGCTACGGCCTGCAGCCGGTCGTACTGCCACCGACCGTGCAGACGCAGGTGATGCGCATTGGCGCGGACCTGGCCACCGAACAGCCCGACCACCTCACGGCGCGCCTCGTCCTGCGCCTGCCGCGCGTGTTCGTCACGGCTTGACCGGGCAACCGGCAACCGGCAACCGGCAACCGGCAACCGAGAGGCGACGCTGGCCGCACGGGCGGCGTTTACGCGCCTGCGTACTGCACGTCTTTGTTGCCGGCGACGATTTCGCCGATCACGCGGCCGCCTGACTCGCCGGCGTCCGCCAGGCGTTCGAGCACGCGGTTGACCTCCGAGGCCGCCACCACGAGCACCATGCCGATGCCCATGTTGAACGTGCGCCACGCGTCGGCGTCGGGTACCTCGCCCTTGGTGACGAGCCACGTGAACAGCGCGGGGACGTCCCATGAGCCGCGGTCGATGCGCGCCGCGGTGCCCTCGGGCAGCACGCGGGGCACGTTGTCGGTGAGGCCACCGCCCGTGATGTGCGCGATCCCGTGGATGAAGCCCTCGTTGACGAGCGGCAGCACGGGTCCGAGGTAGGACCTGTGCGGGCGCAGCAGTGCATCGCCGATCCCGATCCCGAGCTCCGGGATGTGATCGTGGATACCAAGCATCAGCGTGTCGAACGCGATGCGGCGCGCCAGCGAGAACCCGTTGGTGTGCAGACCCGACGAGGGGAGGCCGATCAGGGCATCGCCGATGGCGATCCTGTCACCCGTCAGCACCTGCGCACGCTCGACCATGCCGACGATGAAGCCGGCGAGGTCGTACTCGCGATCGGCATAGAAGCCCGGCATCTCGGCGGTCTCGCCGCCGAGCAGCGCGCACCCGTTGGCCTTGCACGCCCGCGCGAGGCCCTCGACGATGTCGACGGCGACATCGGGCGACAGGCGTCCCGTGGCCAGGTAGTCGAGGAAGAACAGCGGACGAGCACCCTGCGCGAGGATATCGTTCACGCAGTGATTGACCAGGTCCTCGCCGATGGTGGTGTGGCGGTTCATCATGAACGCCACCTTCAGCTTGGTGCCCACGCCGTCGGCGCTGGCCACGAGCACGGGGTCTGTGCCGCCGGCGGCCCGCATGTGGAACAGCCCGCCGAACGCGCCGATGTCGGACAGGACGCCTGGCGTGAACGTCTCCTGCGCGAGTCCCCTGATGCGGCGTACCACTTCGTGCCCCGCGTCGATGTCCACTCCTGACGACTTGTAGTCCATGTGCATCCTTGGCGCGATCGGCCGGCTGGCCGTCGCGTCCCGAGATCAGAACTCCAGGGCGGTGATGAGCACCTGCGCCGCGTCGCGCGTGGGCGCATCCGGTGCCGACGCCCAGTACTGCCGGCGGACGATGGCGAAGAACCGTTCCTCCGCATAGTCCTCTTCGAGCATGTCGAACGCATCGCGGAGCAGCAGCGTGGCGTCGCGCCGCGGCAGGCTCGGCACGAGTCCGAGCAGTGCTTTCGGATCCCGCATCACCGCCTGTCCGGTCGCCAGCGCGATGGGCGCACGCACCGGATCGTTGGCTGTCATGCCGAGTTCGAACAACGCCGGCAGCGCTTCGGACCTGCCGATGGCCGCGAGGTCGGCGAGTGCGGTCGCCGACGCGCGCGCGAGCTCCTGGTAGCCGAGGTTCTGCACGGCGAACGCCAGCGACTCGCGAACGAAGCGCGCGTGTCCGTCGCAGTTGTTGCCGAGGCCGCAAATCGCCGCGGCGACGGTTGGCTGCAATTCGCGACCGCCCGAGCGCTGCACACTCACGAGCGTCGGGAGAGCGCGCTTGTCACCGATCTGTCCGATGGCCCGCACCGCATCGTCCTGCAGCGGGCCGTCGAGGAGCGCGATCTTCGCGATCTCGTCGAGGGCATACGCGGCCTTGTGGGCCCCGAGCGCCTCGATCACGGCGCCGCGGAAGAAGTCGACACCGCGCATCACTTCGCGCTCGAGTACGGCCTGCACCTTCGGATCGGTGCCGTGCGCGGCGAGTGCGCGCACCAGCGCCGGGCGCACGAACTCGGCCTGTTCGCGTTCGAGCGCATCGAGCAGGCGCGGTACGAGCGACGGCTGCGGGTGGTCCTCGACCCACGCGTATGCCACTTCGCGAAGGCGATCGTTCTCGTCGGTGAGCGCGTCGATGAACACCGGTGCGCTGCCCGGCTCGTTGAAGCCCGAGAGCAGCACGAGTGCCCTGAAGCGGACGTAGCCATCCTCGTGCCGGCGCGCCGCCTCGACGAGCATCGGCACGATCACGGCGGACGGCGCGCGGCGAATGGCCGCCGATGCCTCGACGCGCGTCTTGTAATCGAGCTTGCCAAGCTTGTCGATCGCGGCCTTCAGCGCAGCGGGATCGGCGGCCGGCGTGGCGGGTGCGGTCGCCGCACGCGGCGGCGTCCTGGTCGCCGGCGCCTGTGCACCTGCGACGGCCACGCCAAGCGCGCCCAGCATCCCTGCGACGAGCGGCATCACGCGACGGCGGCTGGCATTCACGTCAGACCTGCTCCTCCAGCGCGAGTTCGTTCCTGCCAAGTTTCAGGGCCAACTGCAGATAGGCATCCTGATCCTTGGGGAACTCGATGGGATACATGCCCGTGTAGCAGGACGTGCAGTAGTGCTCCCGTTCCGGCGCGACACACCCGAGAAGGCCGTCGAGGCTCAGGTACGAGAGCGAATCGGCGTCGAGATACGTGCGGATCTCCTCGAGCGTATGCGTGGCGGCGATGAGTTCGGAGCGGCGCGGCGTGTCGACGCCGTAGAAGCACGGCGAGATCGTCGGCGGACAACTGATGCGCATGTGCACTTCGCGCGCGCCCGCCGCCTTGACCATCTTGACAATCTTGCGGCTCGTCGTGCCCCGCACGATCGAGTCGTCGACGAGCACCACCCGGCGTCCCTCGATGATGCTGCGCACGGGATTGAGCTTCACGCGCACGCCGAAGTGACGGATCGACTGCTGCGGCTGGATGAAGGTGCGCCCGACGTAGTGGTTGCGGATGAGGCCCATCCGCATCGGGATGCCCGACATCTCCGAGAAACCGATGGCGGCGCAGACGCCGGAGTCGGGAATGGGCACGACCACGTCGGCCTCCACCATCGACTCCTCGGCGAGCCGGCGTCCCATCGCCGTACGCGTCTGGTTCACGCTCCGTCCGAAGACGTCACTGTCGGGCCGCGCGAAGTACACGTGCTCGAAGATGCAGTGGGATCGCGCGGCTGGTGCGAACGGCTTGTGCGAGGTGAGGCCCTGCGAGGTGATGACGATGACCTCGCCCGGCTCGACGTCGCGCACGTACGTGGCCTGGATGAGATCGAGCGCGCACGTCTCGGAGCAGACGATCCACGCGTCGCCCAGCTTGCCCAGCGCGAGCGGACGGAAGCCATGCGGATCCCGTGCGGCGATGAGGCGATCCGGCGAGAGCATCAGGATCGAATAGGCGCCGTGGACCTGCGCGAGCGATTCGATCGCGGCCTGCTCCTGCGATCCGGCGGTCGAGCGTGCGTAGAGGTGGAGCACCACCTCCGTGTCGCTGCTGGTCTGGAAGATCGACCCCTTCGCAACGAGCTAGCGCCGGAGCTCACCGGCGTTGACCAGGTTGCCGTTGTGGCAGATCGCCATCTGGCCGTGCACGCAGTCGATGAGGAACGGCTGCGCGTTGGCGAGGCGGCTCTCGCCGGCGGTCGAGTAACGCGTGTGACCGATCGCACTCGAGCCCGTGAGGCTGGTGAGCGTGCGGTCATCGAAGATGTCGGCGACGTGTCCCATACCCCGCGCCACTGTCACCAGGTGACCGTCGGCGGCGGCGATGCCCGCGCTCTCCTGTCCGCGATGTTGCAGCGCGTAGAGACCGAGGTACGTCAGGTTGGCGGCTTCGGAATGGCCGAAGATGCCAAAGACCCCGCATTCTTCCTTGAGCTCGTCCACCTGACCTCCGTTCTCCGTCCGGCGATCGTCAGCGCGCCGGCGACGCCAGCGCGTCTTCGAGCGCGTTGGCCCACACCGCTCGCAGCTGCGCCACCGAGTGCGACAGCACCACCTGGCCATCCACGCGTACGTCGAGCGTGGTGCCCCCCGTCGTGCCGATCACTGCCGCGGCCACGCCCGCCTGCGCGGCGCGATCGAGCACTGCCGCGACGTTGGCCGGCGTCACGGCAAGCAGGACTCGCCCTGCCGATTCACTGAACAACGTCGCGTGTGCGACGGGCACGCCCGCCGGTCCCATCACGCCGGCGACGGACACGGTGGCGCCGATGGGGTAGGCCGGGCTCGGAGAGCCGGCCCTACCATCAGAAGAGCTGGCCCTACCAGCGAGGGACCCGGCCCTACCAGCAGAGTCGGCCCTGCCACCGAACGTACATTCGGCGAGCGCCACGGCGAGACCGCCTTCCGCACAGTCGTGCGCGGACGCCACGAGTCCCGCGCTCACGAGCGCCGGCAACAGCACCTGCAGCGCTCGTTCGTGCTCGAGATCGACCGCGGGCGGCAGGCCTCGCAGTTCGCCATGGATACGCTGCAGGTACTCGGTTGCCCCGAGTTCCGCGCGCGTCTCGCCCAGCATGACGATCTGCAGGCCCTCCGACGGAAACGCCTGCCCGATCACCTTCGACGCATCGTCGACGAGACCCACCACACCGAGCACCGGCGTCGGGTGGATCGCCTTGCCGTCCGTCTCGTTGTACAGGCTGACGTTGCCCCCCGTGATCGGGATCCCGAAGGCACGACAGGCCTCACCGATGCCCTGCACGGCCTCGACGAACTGCCACATGATCTCCGGCTTCTCGGGATTGCCGAAGTTCAGGTTGTTGGTGGCGCCGAGTGGCTCGCCACCCGCCAGCGCCACGTTACGCGCCGCTTCGGCGACGGCCAGCATCGCGCCGCGCTTCGGATCGGTCTGCCCGTACCGGCCGTTGCCGTCGACAGACATGGCCAGCGCGCGCGTGGTGCCCTTGACGCGCACCACGGGCGTGCCCTGCCCGGCGAGGCACAGCGTGTTGGTACGCACCATGTGGTCGTACTGTCTGTAGATCCACTTCTTGCTGGCGATCGTCGGCGACGCGAGCAGGGTGCGGAGCACGTCGGCCGTCTCCGGGAACGCCTTGAAGTGCGACGGCGCGAGCGTCTGGATCTCGTCGAGCCACGCGGGTCGTGCGGACGGACGGTCGTACAAGGGCGCCTCGTCGGCCAGCGCACGCGCCGGGACTTCCGCCACCACCACCCCGTGCTCGCGCACGCGCACCAGCCCATCGTCTGTGACGTGACCGATGCACACGGCGTGCAGGTCCCACTTCTCGAAGATTTCCTCGACCACGGCTTCGCGGCCCTTGTGGACCACGAAGAGCATGCGCTCCTGCGACTCGGACAGCATGATCTCGTACGGCGTCATGCCCGTCTCGCGCTGGGGGACCTTGGTCACCTCGACGTCCATGCCCATGTGTCCGCGCGCGCTCATCTCCGACGTCGCGCACGAGAGCCCTGCCGCGCCCATGTCCTGCAGACCGACGAGCGCGCCCGTCTTCAGCACCTCCAGGCACGCCTCGAGCAGCAGCTTCTCCATGAACGGGTCGCCCACCTGCACCGCCGGACGCTTCTCCGCCGATGCATCGTCGAACTCGGCCGATGCCATCGTCGCGCCGTGGATGCCGTCGCGACCGGTACTGGCGCCTACGTAGTAGACGGCGTTACCCACCCCGTCGGCCCTGCCCTTGACGATGCCGTCGGCCGGCGCGATGCCGAGACAGAACACGTTGACGAGCGGATTGCCCGCATAGCAGGGATCGAAGGCCGCTTCGCCGCCGACAGTCGGGATACCGATGCTGTTGCCGTAGCCGGCGATGCCCGCGACCACGCCCCTGACCACGCGGCGCGTACCCGGCTGCGAGAGGTCGCCGAAGCGCAGCGAGTCGAGCAGCGCGATCGGCCGCGCGCCCATCGTGAAGATGTCGCGGATGATGCCGCCCACGCCCGTCGCCGCACCCTGGTAGGGCTCGATGAACGACGGGTGGTTGTGACTCTCGATCTTGAACACCGCCGCGAAACCGTCGCCGATGTCCACGGCGCCTGCGTTCTCACCAGGCCCCTGCAGCACGCGCGGTCCCTGCGTGGGCAGCGTCTTGAGGTGGATGCGGGAACTCTTGTAGCTGCAGTGCTCGGACCACATCACCGAGAACATGCCGAGTTCGGTCATGTTCGGTTCGCGGCCGAGCATGTCGACGATGCGGGCGTATTCGTCTTGCTTGAGGCCGTGGCGGGCGAGGACGTCTGGCGTGATGGGCATGGTCAGGTCTGAAGACTCGGGCGGCCGCGTCAACGCGACAACTTGCGCAGGAAGATGACGGCGACGACGACGTCCATGACCGCAGCCACGACGATGAGCATGATCAGCGGCATCGGGTCGCTGCCGAACTCGAACGTGCCCGTCCACAGCAGCGCCGCGAACACCAGCAGCAGCACAGCCGAGCCGAGCAGCGCGTAGATCCCCGTCATCCTGGATTGGGCCATGGGTGTGTCCCGTGGAGCGCTACACGGCGCCGACGGCCAGCCGCCTCGACACGGACTCGAACAGCACCCGGCCATCGTCGCTGCCGAGCACTGTCTCGCAGGCCCGCTCCGGGTGCGGCATCAGACCGACGACGTTGCGGGTCGCGTTGCAGACGCCCGCGATGTTGTTGAGCGACCCGTTGGCGTTGGCGTCCGGCGTGATCGCGCCGTCGGCCGTGGCGTAGCGGAAGACGACCTGCCCGTCGCGCTCCAGACGCGCGAGCACGTCGGGTTCGGCGAAGAACTGTCCCTCGCCGTGCGCGATCGGGATGTTCAGCACCTGGCCGGCGGCGCAGGCCTGCGTGAACGGCGTGTCCACCTGTTCCACACGCACGTGAACGTGCTCGCAGCGGAACTGGACCTGCCTGTTGCGAATCAGCACCCCATCGAGCAGGCCGGCTTCGCAGAGGATCTGGAAACCGTTGCAGATCCCGAGCACCGGTCCTCCCTGCGCGGCAAACGCCGACACGGCCTGCATCACCGGCGAGAAGCGCGCGATGGCACCGGTCCGCAGGTAGTCGCCGTACGAGAACCCGCCAGGCAGGATGACGACGTCGGCGCCTCGCAGCGACGTGTCCTTGTGCCACAGGAACTCGGCCGGCTGGCCGAGCACGTGCTTCACGGCGTAATACGCGTCGTGATCGCAGTTGGAGCCGGGAAACACGACGACCGCGAACTTCATGGACGTCCTCCGCGAAGGCGACCGCTCTCGTCTTCATCCTCGGTCCTGCGATCGGCCGATGCGAGGGTCGACTCGAGGACGTGGCGCGCACCGGGTTGCAGCATCGCCTGCATCGTCAGCGCCGCCGCCGCCGACGTGCCAGGGCTCGCCTTGCGCCGACGATAGAACACCCATCCGCGCGCTTCGGCTCGCAGCAGGACGCGATCCATCGCCCACGCGATGAGCAGCACCACACCGACCACCGCAATCCATCTCGTCATGCGCGTGCGGGCTCCTGCGACTCGAACCGGAAGCTCTCGATGACGGGGTTGGCGAGCAGCCTGGCGGAGACCTCGCGCACCAGGGCCTCGGCGCCTGGCACGTCGGCAGCCTCCACCTGGACCTCGAAGTACTTGCCCTGGCGGACGTCTGACACCGCCGGGTACCCCATGCTGTGCAGCGATTCCACGATGGTGCGGCCCTGCGGATCGAAGACGGAGGGTTTGAGGGTGACGAAGACGCGGACTGTGAACAGGGCCATTGTCTGGACTCGGGATTCAGGACTCGGGTTACACGGTCGCCGTGGCGGACGCGTCCTGGCGCGACACGTCCGCCGCACCAAAGACGCGGGTGAACAGCGTGTCGACGTGGCGCAACTGCTCGTCGAGGCTGAACGTGCGATCGATCTCCTCGCGCGTCAGCACGCCCATGATGTCGGCGTCGGCGAGCAGCAGTTCGCGGAAGTCGCGCTGCTCGTGGAACGAACGCATCGCGTTGCGCTGCACGTAGAGATACGCCTGCTCGCGCGAGAGGCCGCGGCGTGCAAGCTCGAGCAGGACCTGGCCGGAAAACACCACGCCGCGCGATCGGGCGATGTTCTCGAGCATCCGATCCGGGTACGCGACCATGCCGGTCACGATGCGCGTGAAGCGGCGGATCATGTGGTCGAGCGCCAGGAAACTGTCGGGCAGGATGACGCGCTCCACCGACGAGTGGGAGATGTCGCGCTCGTGCCACAGCGCCACGTTCTCCAGCGCGGCGAGCGCATTGGCGCGGACGATGCGCGCAAGGCCGCACACCTGTTCGCAGCCCACGGGGTTGCGCTTGTGCGGCATGGCCGACGAGCCCTTCTGGCCCTTGCCGAACGGTTCTTCGACTTCGCCGAGCTCCGTCTTCTGCAGGCCGCGGATCTCCAGCGCGAACTTCTCGAGCGACGCCGCGGTGATGGCCAGCGCCGTCATCAGTTCGGCATGCCGATCGCGCTGGATGACCTGCGTGGCGATCGGCGCGGGCGTCAGGCCCAGGCGCGCGCAGACGCCGGCTTCGATCTCCGGCGGAAGGTGCGCGAACGTGCCCACGGCACCGGAGATCTTGCCCACGCCGACGGCATCGCGCGCGCGCGTCACGCGGACGATGTCACGCTGCACCTCGGCGTACCAGAGCGCGAGCTTCAGGCCGAACGTCATTGGCTCGGCGTGCACGCCGTGCGTGCGCCCCATCATCGGCGTCCGCTTGTGCTCGAACGCGCGCGTGCGGATCGCGTCGGCGAGCGCCGCCAGGTCCACGAGGATCAGGTCGCAGGCCTCGCGCATCTGGAGCGCGAGCGCGGTGTCGACCACATCCGACGACGTGAGGCCGAAGTGGAGCCAGCGCGCGGCGGGTCCAACGTGCTCGGCCACTGCCGTCGTGAACGCGATCACGTCGTGCTGCGTGGTCTGCTCGATCTCGTCGATGCGCGCGATGTCGAAGGTGGCCTTCTCGCGCAGTTCCTTCGCGGCATCGGCCGGCACGATGCCCGCCTCCGCCATGGTGTCGGCCGCCGCCAGCTCGACGGCGAGCCATGTCTCGAACCGGCGTTGCTCGGCCCAGATGGCGGACATGGCCGGCTGTGCGTAACGTCGAATCATCGTGTCGTCGTGCGGCTCCCGTGCCGCTGCGAGTCGTGCGGCCTACGCCACGGCGAGCCGCGAGAAATCGAGAGCGGCAGGGCCGCCGGGGCCGAGCACCGTCACGCCGACGGCCTCCTGCCTGAACAGGTCGCCGGCCACGCGCAGTACGTCCTCTGCGGTGACGCGCTCGATGCCGGCGATGATTTCGTCGAGCGAGACGTGCCGCCCGAAGTACATCTCCTGGCGGGCCAGGTGCGTCATGCGGCTCGACGTGCTCTCGAGGCTCAGCATGAGGCTGCCCTTCAGGTGGTCCTTGGCGCGCCGCAACTCCTCGTCGCCAATCGGATCGACGCGAAGTGTGCGCAGTTCCTGCCCGACCAGGTCCACGACCTCCGCCACGTTCTCGGCCGCGCAGCCGGCGTACACCGACAGCAGGCCCGTATCGCGATAGGAGGACGCGCCGCTGAACACTGCGTACGCAAGGCCGCGCTGTTCGCGGATGGTCTGGAAGAGCCGCGAGCTCATCGAGCCGCCCAGCACGATGTTGAGCAGGTATGACGGGTAGCGGTCGCCGTGGTCCTGCGGATAGGAGGACGTCCCGATCACGATGTGGCTCTGCTCGAGGTCCTTGACCCGCTCGAGCTGCGGCGGGTGGATGGCAGGGGTCGTGTCGTGCCAGTCGGCGCCGGCGTCGGCCACGGACCCGAACGCGTCCTCGACGAGCGCGCGCAGCTGCGCGTGGTCGAAGTGCCCGGCCGCAGCAACGATCAGGTTCCGACCCACATAGGCGCCGCGGAAGTACTGTTGAAGGGCGTCGCGCGTGAACCCGCTCACCGTCTCGGGCGTGCCGAGAATCGGACGTCCGAGGGGATGGTCGCGCCAGAATTCCTCGGCGAACAGCTCGTGGACCAGATCGTCGGGGGTGTCCTCGACCATCTTGATCTCTTCGAGAATCACCTTCTTCTCGCGCTCGACCTCATCGGCGGGGAACGCCGGGTGCAGTACCAGATCCGACAGGATGTCGAAGGCCCGCGGCAGGTGCTCGTCCATCACCTTGATGTAGTAGCCGGCGTATTCCTTGGACGTGAAGGCGTCGAGGTTGCCGCCCATCGAGTCGAACTGCTGCGCGATGTCCTGCGCACTGCGGCGGTCCGTGCCCTTGAAGAGCATGTGCTCGATGAAGTGCGCGATGCCGCTCTGGTCGGCGGTCTCGTGACGCGATCCTCGCGTGAGCCACACGCCGAGGCTGACCGATCGCACGTGGGGCATCGTCTCGGTGACGAGACGGACGCCGTTCGGAAGAGTGTCGTGGACGATCATCGTCGGGGAACCCCGACACCGCCAGCGCCAGCCGGGGTCGGGGAAATACCGATCATAGCAGGGACGGCAACCGGCAACCGGCAGCCGGACACCACGAAGTGGAGCGAAGGGGCTTCATGAAGCTCCTTTGCCTGGTTCGGCGAGAATGTACGGGTGTCTGAACTCGACGATGCGCTCGTGGCCGCGGAGGCTCCGCCGTTGACGGACCTTGCAGGGCAGACGGCAGGTGAGCTGTCGGCGCTTGTCGTCGAGCTGGGGGGCAAGCCGTTCCAGGGGCGGCAGCTCTTCAGGTGGATCCACAAGAAGGGCGTCACCGACTTCGCGGCGATGACCGACCTGCCGAAGGGCTTGCGGGAGCGCCTCGCAGACCGGACGACGATCGGCACGCCCGCCATCGTGCGCACGGACGCCTCGTCCGACGGCACGGTGAAATTCCTGCTGCGCCTCGCCGACGGCCGGCAGATCGAATCGGTGTTCATCCCCGACACGCCGGCGCAGACGTTCTGCATCTCCACGCAGGTGGGCTGCGCGATGAAATGCGGGTTCTGCCTCACCGGAACGATGGGATTGACGCGCCACCTCACGGCCGCCGAGATCTCCGGGCAGGTGCGCGTGCTCGCGCGGGAGCTCGGCTTCCTCGACACGCCCTTCAACATCGTCGTGATGGGCATGGGCGAGCCCCTCCACAACTACGACGCCACGATGAAGGCGCTGGCGATTGTGGGGGCGGAAGACGGGCTGCACGTGTCGCCGCGACGCGTGACGCTGTCGACCGTCGGCGTCCTGCCAGGGCTGGAGAAGCTCGCGCGCGAGGCGTACATGCCGAACCTCGCCATCTCGCTGCACGCCACCACCGAGGAGCAGCGCGACAGGCTGGTGCCCATCAACAGGAAGTACTCGCTGGCGCAGTTGATGGACGCGTGCCGCAACTTCCCGCTCAAGAAGCGCAGCCGGATCACGTTCGAATACGTGATGCTCGACGGCGTGAACGACACGCCGGCCGACGCGCGGCGCCTCGTGAAGCTTCTGAACGGCCTGAAGGCCAAGGTGAATCTGCTGCCCCTCAATGAGGCGGCAGGCATCCCCTACCGGCGCCCGTCGGACGCACGCGTCGACGCCTTCGCGCAGATTCTTGCCGACGCCCACGTCACGGTGTCGGTCCGCAAGAGTCGCGGTCGCGACATCAGAGCCGCGTGTGGGCAACTCGCAGTGGACAAGTAGTTCCCCCGTCGCACGGGCTGTGAAGCGCGTGGCTTCAGCCTTGGCACCAGTGAAGTCCTACCTGGCGATGTCTCGCCGGAACTCCATGTGTTCGAAGGAGATGCGGGCGGCGGCCTCGTAGGCTCTCGCGCGGGCTGACGGCAGGTCGTGGCCCTCGCCGACGACAGTCAGCACGCGCCCGCCCGCCGTCACCACCTCGTCTGAGGCCTGCCCGCCGGAGCCTTGGCGAAGGCGGGTCCCGGCGTGAAAGACCACCACGCCGTCCATCGCGCCGGCATCGTCCAGGCCGGAGATGGGATAGCCGGTGGTGATGGCGCCCGGGTACCCGCCTGACGCGAGCACCACGCCCACGCGCGCGCCTGTCGGCGCGGGAAGCGGCGTCTCCGGCAACCGACCCGTTGCCGCGGCCAGCAGCAGTGGGGCGAGATCGACAGGCAGCAACGGCAGGACCACCTGCGCCTCGGGGTCGCCGAACCTGACGTTGAACTCGATGACCTTCGGCCCGTCGGCCGTGAGCATCAGGCCGCAATAGAGGATGCCGGCAAACGGCGTGCCCTCGATGCGCATGCCCGTCAGCACGGGGTCGACGATGGTCGCCATGACGCGACGAGCCATGTCCGCATCCACGAGCGGACTCGGCGCCAGCGCGCCCATGCCGCCCGTGTTCGGTCCGCGATCGCCGTCGTAGGCCCGCTTGTGATCCTGCGCCGTGGCCAGCGGCAGGGCGCATGTTCCGTCGCACAGCGCGAAGAACGACACTTCAGGGCCGACGAGGCACTCCTCCACCACGACCGTGGCGCCCGCCGCCCCGAACGTGCCGCGGCGCATCGCCGCGTCGACGGCCTCTCGCGCCTCGGCCGTCGTGGCCGCGACCGTCACGCCCTTGCCTGCCGCCAGGCCATCCGCCTTGACGACGACGGGAGCGCCGAACGCGGCGATGGCGGCGTCGGCATCCTCGGCCGTTGCGCAGATGCGCGCCTTCGCCGTCGGCACGCCGTGACGCTCCATGAACGCCTTGGAGAACGCCTTGCTGGTCTCGAGCCGGGCCGCCGCCTGCGACGGACCGAACACCGTCAACCCCGCGGCGCGGAGCGCGTCCGACACACCGGCCGCCAGGGGCTGCTCGGGTCCGACCACCGTCAGGTCGACACCGTCCTCCTTGACGAACGCCGTGACGGCCTCCGGCGAGAGGATGTCGAGCGCGACGTTGGTGGCGCAGGCCGACGTTCCGGGGTTGCCCGGCGCGCAGATGACAGACGTGACGCCGGCTTCCCGTGCCAGTTTCCAGACGAGCGCGTGCTCGCGCCCGCCGCCGCCGAGGACCAGGACCTTCATGTGCTACGCTTTCACGTTGGTTGACCGGCCCACGGTCCACCCAATGCCATGCGGGAGGAGGTGAGTCGAATGGCCGAAGTCAAGGTGCAGGAAGGTGAATCGATCGAAAGCGCCCTGCGTCGCTTCAAGCGCAAGGTGCAGCAGGAAGATATCATCAAGGACATCAAGAAACACTCGTTCTACCTGAAGCCCGGTGACAAGCGTCGCGCCAAGCAGGCCCTCGCCCGCAAGCGGAGCCGCAAGAAGCAGCGTCGCGAGACCGAGTAGTTCCCCGGGCGGCGGCCGGATCGCGTCCGTCCGCCGCCTGCCGTTCGCATGGTGACGCGTTCTTGACCGTGCGCTCGGCATGGTGCTACTGTCAGCCCTCTTGAGGGTGGCTTTTTCCCTGTAATTGCAGGGAATTACAAACGGAAGCTGGAGAGACGCGATGCAGATTGATGAACGGGTCGTCGGCGGCGTGACGATTCTGGATCTGTCGGGCAAGATGACGCTCGGCGAGGGTGACGAGCTGCTGCGCGAGAAGATCGCCAGCCTGGTCAACGCCGGCCAGAAGCACCTGCTGCTCAACCTCGAAGGCGTGCCCTACATCGACAGCGCGGGTCTCGGCGAGATGGTGCGGTCCTACACCACCGTGAGCCGGCAGGGCGGCACGCTCAAGCTGCTGAATCTCACCAAGCGCATCGAGGATCTCCTGTCGATCACCAAGTTGCTCACGGTGTTCGAGACCTTCGACAGCGAAGCGGAAGCCATCCAGAGCTACACGGCCTAGGCCGATTCCCGTCGACCGTGGGCGCGTCCCCACGCTCCACGCTCCGATTGCGTTGACTGCTACGCATCCCCCCGGCACGCCGCGACCCTCCGTCGCGGCGTCGCTGTTTCTGGCGCTGCGTCCCGCGCAGTGGACCAAGAACCTGATCGTCTTCGCGGCGCTGATCTTCGGTCAGCGCCTCCTCGACGGCGAGGCGGTGCTGCGCGCCGTTGTGGCGTTTTTCGCCTTCTGCGCCCTCTCCGGTGTCGTCTACGTGATCAACGACGTCGTCGACCGCGAGAGCGATCGGGAGCATCCCCTGAAGCGACTGCGCCCGATCGCGGCCGGCCACCTGTCGGTGGCCACGGCGCTCGTGTGCGCCGGGCTGCTGCTCGTGGCGGCACTGGCCGCCGCGGCCTGGTTGGGCCCCGCCTTCCTGACGCACGCCGCCGTGTACGTGCTCCTGCAGGTCGGCTACTCGCTGAGCCTCAAGCGGCAGGTCATCCTCGACGTGCTCTCGATTGCGCTCGGCTTCGTCGTCAGGGCGTCGGCCGGCGGCGCGGCGATCGGCGTGCCCGTGAGCCAGTGGCTGCTGGTCTGCACCATCCTCCTGGCGCTGTTCCTCGCATTGGCCAAGCGCCGGCACGAGATCACACTGCTCGGCGACGATGCCCTCAGGCACCGCGCCATCCTGGGCGAGTACACGCCATATCTCGTGGACCAGATGATCGCCGTCGTGACGGCGTCCACGTTGATGGCGTACGCCTTCTACACCGTGAGCAGCGATACCGTGGAGCGCTTCGACACGCCGTGGCTGGGACTCACGTTGCCGTTCCCCCTGTACGGGATCTTCCGGTACCTTTACCTGGTCCATCGCCGCAGCCAGGGTGGCAGTCCGAGCGAATTGCTGCTCGCCGACCGCCCGCTGCTGCTGTGCGTGGCCCTCTGGGGCGCGACGACTGTCGCGCTGATCTACCATCCGTGGGCACTCGCCCGATGAGCCGCCACGCCGGCGCCCATCGGGGCGAGGTGTCCTGAGCGTCACCTGCCATGCCCGAGTTTTCCGTGCGCGCCGATTCAGTGAACGTCGAGGACATCATGCGGCAGATCCGCGCCCGCGTGAAGGAGAAGCGCGGCGCCGACTACACCGAAGACGAGATCAAGGAGCTCGCCGCCGTCAAGCTGGAACGGTTCCTCGATCCCCTGGCCGTGCGATCGGGCCTGCTCGAGGAATACCGGAACCAGCGCGGCGTGACGACGCTGCTCGACATCGAACCCGCGCCCGACCAGTACGGGTTCGACGAGGAGTCGATCTACGAGTCGTCGCGCGGCGCGGCGGGCCGGATGCTGCGCACGCTGCGCAAGCTGCTGAACCCGCTCCTGAAGATGTTCTTCAACCCGAATCCCGTGATTCGCGTGCTGAACATGCAGACCGCCCTGAACGGTTACTACTCACGATCGATCGCGCGCGTGAGCAGCCGCGAGGCGCTGAATTTCGAGGTGCTCAACAACCTCGTCGTGGAGCTCACGAGGCTCAGCATCGAGAACCGCAACCTCAAGATGCGGGTCGAATCGCTCAACACGCGCCTGGACTTCTCCGAACGCCGCGCGCGCGCCCTCGAAGGCGTGGTGCAGTACAAGGCGGGCGCTTCGCCCGTCTCGCTCACCACGCTCGATCCCGTCGACGACGCGAGCCTTGCGCCCGAGGATGCCGACAAGGTCGGCCGGCGGCGCCGACGGCGGCGGGGGCGCCGGCGTGGGCCCGGCGGCGACGGCGGTGGCGAGGGGAGCGCTGCCGGAGGGGGCGGCGAGAGTCAGGCCGACGAGGGCGGGGCGGCGCGCGATGACGCTCCGCGTGCCGAGACTCCGTCTGCGGGCGCCGGCGGCGCCGATCCCGTCGCGCCGTGAAGCTCGGGATCGTCGTCCAGCGGTACGGGGCCGACATCAACGGCGGCGCCGAGCAGCACGCGCGCTACATCGCCGAGCGGCTGTCGCAGAAGCACGACGTCGAGGTACTCACCTCGTGCGCGCGCGACTACGTGACGTGGCGCAACGAGTACCCGGCCGGCGAGGAGTCCATCGGCCGCGTGCGCGTGCGTCGCTTCGCCGTGTCGCGCGAGCGCGACCCCGACGAGTTCGGCCGCGCGTCGTTCCAGGTGTTCGATCGGCAACACTCGGTCGCCGACGAACTGGCGTGGCTCGAATCGGAAGGCCCGACCAGCCCGGCGCTGGTGTCCTACGTCGCCTCACACGCGTCAGCCTACGATTACCTGTTCTTCTTCAGCTACCGCTACCACCACAGCTATCACGGCATCAGGGCGGCGGCGCACAAGGCCATCCTCGTCCCGACGGCGGAGCGCGATCCGGCGATCGGTCTCGGCATCTTCCCGCCCGTGTTCCGCGGCGTGCGCGCCATCATGTACAACTCGCACGAGGAGCAGGCGATGATCCGCGCGGCCTCGGGCAACGAGGCCGTGCCTGGCGTGGTGGTGGGCGTCGGCTCCGACATCGCGCAGCAGGCCGTCGCCGAACGCTTCCGGCGCGCGTACGACATCCGCGGGCCGTTCGTCCTGTACGTCGGCCGGATCGACGAGAACAAGGGCTGCCGCGAACTGTTCCAGTTCTTCCAGCAGTACCTCTTCACGAACCGGCGTCCGCTGCAGCTCGTGCTCGCGGGCAAGGCGCTGCTGCCCATCCCCGATCACCCGATGGTGCGCCACGTCGGCTTCATCTCCGATCAGGACAAGTACGACGCGCTCGCCGCCTGCGAGGCGCTGATGATGCCGTCGTTCTACGAGAGCCTGTCGATGGTGGCCATCGAGGCGTGGGCGATGGGGAAGCCGGTCCTTGCCAACGCCCACTGCGACGTCCTGCAGGGCCAGTGCCTGCGCAGCAACGCGGGCCTCTTCTACGCCGATGCGCGCGAGTTCGCCGAGACGCTGCACGTGCTCACGAGCAACCGGTCGCTCGCGCGCGCGCTCGGCGAGAACGGGCGCCTGTACTTCCGCGACAACTACGCGTGGCCGGTGATCGACGCCCGCTACGACGCGATGCTCGCGCAGCTGGCGCAGTCGCCGGCGGGCAACGGGATCGAGCCGCTGCCCGGCTGGTTCGCCAGGCGGCGCGCCACGCTGCCGCCGGCACGCGAGGTGCTGGCGAGCATTCCGTCCGGACCGGCACCTCGTCCGGCCGTCACCGGTGCCCGGACACGACCCGAAGGTCCGCCGCGAGGCGGACGCGGCGGCATGCGCCGGCGCCGCCAGGGCGGACGACCCGCCGCGAGACAGGGGCGCTGAGATGGCTGTGGTCCACCAGGTGCTGGCCACGCTCGGCTACGGCGATGCGATCGGCCACGAGGTCCTCGGCATCCAGCGCGTGCTGCGTGCGGCGGGACACGAGTCGGACATCTTCGTGCAGACGGCCGATCCGCGGCTCGAGGATCTGACGCGCGACTACCGCGAGCTCATCGACGAGAGCTCGCCCGACAACGTCCTCATCCACCATTTCTCGATCGGGTCGCGTGCGAGCCGCGTGGCGTACGCACTGCCCGACAGGATGGTGCTCGTCTACCACAACATCACGCCGCCCGAGTTCTTCGTCGACGTCCATCCGCTGCTCGTGCAGCTCTGTTTCATGGGCCGCCGCGAGCTCGGCGCGTATCGCGACCGCTGCGTGCTCGCCGTGGGCGACTCGGCCTTCAACACGCGCGAACTGGTGGAGGCGGGATTTTCGCGCACGGGCGTATTGCCGGTGGTCCCGAGCTTCACGCACCTTGCCGATACGGCTCCGGGAACGATCGCCGAGAGCTTCGACGACGGGTGGACGAACATCCTGTTTGTCGGCCGGATGATCCCGAACAAGAAGATCGACGATCTGATCCGGATCTTCCACGCGTACAAGACGCAACACAACCCGCGATCGCGCCTGCTGCTCGTGGGATCGTACGGCGGCTTCGACCTCTACTTCGCGATGCTGCAACAGCTCGTGGCCACGTTGAAAGTGCCCGACGTGTTCTTCATGGGACACGTGAGCAACGAGGAGCTGTCTGCCTTCTACGACGTCGCCGATCTGTTCCTCTGCGCGAGCGAGCACGAAGGGTTCTGCGTCCCTCTCATGGAGGCGTTCCACAAGCGCGTGCCCGTACTCGCCCATGCCGCGACGGCCGTGCCGTCCACCATGGATGGCGGCGGCGTGCTCTACGAGACGAAGAACCCGTCGTACGTCGCGTCGCTCGCGCACGCCATCCTGGACGATGAGGAACTCGCCGGTCGGATCCTCGCCTCGCAGGACGCCGCGCTGGCCCGGCTGGCCGCGCAGGACTTCGACGGCACGCTGCTCCGCTTCGTCGACGAGGCGCTCGCCGCGCCACCGGGCGTGGCGCCAAGGGTACCGTTCGACTTCTGGGATCAGTTCGAGATGCAGGAACTGCTCGAGGAGGTCAGGCAGTACCGGCCGTCCGCGCTGAGGGCGCTTCCTGAGCGGCTCGCCGATGACACATCCGGCGGAGCGGCCTGAGGTGTCGACCGCGCCGCTCAGCGTGCACCAGTGGGTGCCGGCCGCGCACAAGGGCGACGCCATCGGCGACTCGGCGCGCCGCGTGCGCGACATGCTGCGCGCGCGCGGACACGCCTCTGAAATCTTCGCGCTGACGATCGACGAGGACCTGCGGCACGACGTGCGGCCGTTCGGCGACCCCGCCGCGCGCGAGGGCGACGTCACGATCTTCCACTTCGCGCTGCCGTCGCCGATGACGCAGGCGTTCGCGACGCTGCCAGGCGGCCGCGTCCTCCAGTACCACAACATCACGCCGGCGCATTTCTTCGCCGACTACGCGCCGCACATCGCGCGCCTCGCGATGCTCGGGCGCGAGGAACTGGCCACGCTGGTCGGGCACGTCGACCTCGCGCTCGGCGACTCGACGTACAACCGCGAGGAACTCGACGCGCTCGGTTTCGCGCCGACCGGCGTGATGCCCATCGCGCTGGATCTGGCGCGCATCACCACGGCGCCGCGGCGGCCGGCGCTGGAGAAGGTGCTCGGCGACGGACTGACGAACGTCCTCTTTGTCGGGCGCGTTGCCCCCAACAAGAAGATCGAGGATCACATCAGGCTGGCCGAGCACTACAAGCGCTACGTGGACAGCCACTATCGCTTCATCTTCGTGGGCCGGTACGATGCGGTACCGTCCTACTACGCCACGATTCGCGCGCTCATGGAGAAGTACCAGATGCCCGCGGATCGGTTCTGGTTCACGGGCCCGGTGCCCAACGCGGACCTCGCGGCGTTCTATCGGTACGCGAGCGTCTACATCTCGCTGAGCGAGCACGAAGGGTTCTGCGTGCCGCTGCTCGAAGCGATGGCCGCGCACGTGCCGGTCCTCGCGTATGGCGCGGCGGCCGTGCCCGAGACCATGGGCGGCGCCGGCGTCGTGTTCACGCCCAAGGATCTCGAGTTCGCGGCCGAGTGGCTCGGCCGGCTCACGTACGACGACCGGCTGCGTGCCGACATCATCAAGGGCCAGGACGCGCGGCTCGCGGCGTTCAGCGAGGCGCGCCTGCAGGCCGACCTCGACGCGCTGCTCGCGCCGTTTGCCTGACAGGTCCGGATCACACAGGATGCACCCGTGAAGATCGCTTTCATCATCCAGCGCTACGGCACCGAGATCCTCGGCGGATCCGAGTACCACTGCCGGCTCATCGCCGAGCGGATGGCGGTGCGGAACCACGTCGACGTGCTCACGACGTGCGCGCGCGAGTACACCACCTGGAAGAACGAGTATCCGGAAGGCACCGACCGCATCCGCGGCGTCAACGTGCGGCGGTTCGCCAGCGCGCGGACGCGCGATCTCACGGCCTTCAACGCGCTCTCGGACTGGATCTTCAACTATCCGCACACCCGTGAGGACGAGATGCGGTGGCTGGAGGAACAGGGGCCGTGGTGCCCGGCGCTGCTCGAATACCTGCAGCGCTCGCACCAGCAGTACGACGTGCTGATCTTCTTCACGTACCTGTACGCACCGACGGTGCTCGGCCTCGGCATCGCGCCGCAGAAGAGCATCCTGGTTCCCACCGCGCACGACGAGCCCGCCATCCAGCTCGGGATCTATCGCGAGCTCTTCGCCACGGCCAACGCCATCGCCTTCAACACGGAGAGCGAGAAGGCGTTTCTCCAGCACACCTTCGACATCCGCACCATCGTCGACGAGACGGTGGGGTGTGGCGTCGATCTGCTCGACACCGAGGGACACGGCAAGCCGCGGCGCGGCGTCGACGCGCCGCTCGAAGGACCGCTCGTGCCGGATGAGGAGGAGCCTGCGCCGGCGCAGTCGGCCAAGGAGGGTGTGGTGCGCGGCAGGCGCGGACGCGGTCCGCGCCACGAGCGGCCGGCCGCCGATCGCAAGCGCGGGATCGGCGAGGCGTTCAGGCGTCGCCATCGGCTGTTCGGCCACGTCGCCCTGTATGGCGGTCGTATCGATCCGGGAAAGGGGTGCGAGGAGCTGTTCGAGTACTTCAGCACCTATCGTGAGTCGGGCGGCGACGCGACGCTCGCGTTGATGGGCGCCAAGCTGATGCCCATCCCGGAGACTCCGTGGATCCGGTTCGCCGGCATGCTGCCGGAAGCCGAACGCCTGCAGGCGCTCGACGCCGCCGACGTGGTGGTGGTGCCGTCGCCGCTCGAGAGCCTGTCGCTCCTGGCCCTCGAAGCGATGGCGATGGGCACGCCCGTGCTGTGCAACGCGCGCGCGGACGTGCTCGTGGAGCACTGCCGTCGCAGCAACGCCGGGCTGTACTACGCCAATCGCGAGGAGTTCGTCGAGGCGCTCGCCCTCCTGATGGCCGACGCGCGCCTGCGCCGCGCGATGGGCCGCAACGGCCGGGCCTACGTGCAGGCCAACTATCGATGGGACGTGATCCTCGGCAAGTACGACCGCCTGATCGGTGGCCTCACGAGCGGCGCGCCAGCGCGCCGCTGACGGGCCGGGCTCGGAGAGCCGACCCTACCTATCGCCGCGGTGGGGAGGGCCGGCTCTCTCCGAGCCCGGCCCGTGAACCGCAGGCGTCACGTCAGGCGGACGTGGCGGGGGCGGTGCGGCGCCAGCGGGCGAAGTCGTCGTCCACGCAGCGCACGTCGATGCCCAGGCGCGAAAGGTACGCGCAGGCGAGGGCCGCGCGCCCGCCCGTGGCGCAATGCACGGTGACGGAGCGATCCCGCGGCACGCGTGCCTGTTCCACCGCCAGGCGACTCTGCGCGATCTGCAACGCGCCGTCTACGTGATCGGCGTCGTGCTCGGCCTTGCCACGCACGTCGAGCCATACACTGTCAGGTCCCGGCGGGATGGACTCCTCGAACGTGATCCTTGGAATCGCTGTCGTGACGCCTCCATCTGTGCGCCACGCGTCGAACGCCGCTACCGGAACCCAGCCCGCCACACGATCGAGACCGATCCTCGCAAGCTGCCGGACCAGCGTGTCGACCTCGGCGGGCGCGCACAACAGGACGATCGACTGCGTGTGCTCGACGAACGCGCCGGCGGCCGCGAGGAACTGCCGCGTCGCCGGAGCATGGAGGCTGCCCGGCAGGTGCGCGTGCAGGAACGCGGCGCGATCTCGCCGCGTGTCGAGCACGACGAGCGCGGGATCGGCCACCACGTCGGCGATGGTGATCTCGCGCGGCGACGGCACGGTACCGAGGACGGGCGCGCCGTCGCGATTGAGCTGCTTCATGCGCGCGAAGTACGGCGGCGGCTCCGGCTGTCCGGACAGGACTGCCTCGACGAACGCCTCGCGGGGGCCAGACGCCAGTGAGAGCGCGCCGTTGAACCGGCGCTCGTAACCCACCGTCGACGAGGGGATGGCACCGAGCGCCTTGCCGCACGCACTCCCCGCACCGTGCCCCGGCCACACCTGCATGAACTCCGGCCACGCCGACACCCGCGCCAGCGACGCGTGGAGTTGCTCGGCCGACGGCCGCATCGCGCCGGCATGACCGGCGGCTGACTCGAGCAAGTCGGGACGACCCACGTCGCCGACGAACAGGAAGTCGCCGGTGGCCACGCCGATCGGCGTATCGGCGCCGCTGCCGCGGTCGATGACGACAAACACCAGATGCTCGGGCGTGTGTCCGGGCGTGTGTCGCGCCTCGATCTCGATGTGGCCGACCATGAAGCGATCGCCGTCGCCGACCAGTGTCACGGGCGCGCGGCTCTGCTCCAGCCAGCGGTACTGCCAGTCTGGCGTCCCCGCCTTCGACAGCACGATGCGCACGTCGGGGCGTTCGGCGTATTCCCGCACGCCCGACAGGAAGTCCGCGTGGATGTGCGTCTCGGTGACGACGGCGATGCGCAGCCCTTCGGCGGCGGCGATGGCGTCGTAGCGGTCGATGTCGCGCTGCGGATCGATCAGGAGCGCGTCGCCCGTCCGCTGGCACCCCACGAGGTAGGCGTACTGCGACAGGCCGGCATCTGTGATCTGGCGGAAGAGCACGCCGACAGCTTAGCGCGAGTGCAGCCGCCGACGGGCCTGGCAAGCCCGGGCCCTTGTGATGCGCGATCTACCTGACGGGTTCGGGCTCGTCGCTGCTCCTGCGGCGTCGCGGACGGATCTCGTAGCGCTTGATCATCTCGTTCAGCGTGGTCGGCTTGATGTGGAGCAACTCCGCCGCGCGCTTTTGCACGCCGCCTGCCGCTTCGAGCGTGGTCTCGATGAGGCGGCGCTCGAAGTCGCCCGTGACCTCCTTGAAGGAGATGCCTTCCGGCGGCAGCACGAAGTTCGGCAACTGGAACCGGCGCGTGTTGCGCACGGTGTCCGGGATCAGGTCCGGCCCGATGCGCGAGCCCGGGCACAGGACCACGGCGCGCTCGATCACGTTCTCCAGTTCGCGCACGTTCCCCGGCCAGTCGTAGTCGAGCAGCAGGTCGAGCGCTTCCGGTGCCAGTTCGAGATCCCGCCTGTTGTTCTCCTCGCCGTACTTCTCGAGGAAGTGCTGTACGAGCAGCGGGATGTCTTCCTTGCGCGCGCGCAGCGGTGGCAGGTTCACGGTGATGACGTGCAGCCTGTAGTACAGGTCCTCGCGGAACCGCCCATCGTCGACCATCGTGCGGAGATCGACGTTGGTGGCGGCGATGATGCGGACGTCGACCTTGATCGTGTCCACGCCGCCGAGACGCATGAACTCGCGTTCCTGGATCACGCGCAGCAGCTTGGCCTGCGTCTCGAGCGGCACGTTGCCGATCTCGTCGAAGAAGATGCTGCCCTTGTCGGCGACCTCGAAGAGCCCCTTCTTCGGCGCGACGGCACCCGTGAACGCCCCCTTCACGTGGCCGAACAGGTTGCTCTCGAGCAGATCGGGCGGCAGGTTGCCGGAGTTGACCGTCACGAACGGCTTCTCGGCGCGCAGCGAGTTGTTGTGCAGCGCCCGCGCAACGAGTTCCTTGCCCGTGCCGCTCTCGCCGTAGACGAGCACCGTCGAACGGCTCGGTGCGGCCTGGATCACGAGATCGAAGACCTGCCGCATCTTGCCGCTGCGCCCGATGATGTTGGCAAAGCGACTGCCGTGCGTCTGCAGGTTCTGCTTGAGGATGCGGTTCTCGCGCGCGAGTCGTGAGCGCTCCACCGCGTTGCGCACCACCACCGCCACTTCGTCGTTCTTGAACGGCTTGGTGATGTAGTCGAACGCGCCGCGCTTCATGGCCGACGTCGCCGACTCGATCGAGCCGAACGCCGTGACGATGATGACGGGCAGGTCCTCGTCGAGCGCGCGCAACTCGCCCAGCACGGCCATGCCGTCGATGCCGGGCATCATGACGTCGACGACTGCCGCGTCGAAGGACTGACTCCGCGCGAGTTCCAGGCCTTCGGTGCCGTCGACGGCGAGGCGGACGTCGTAGCCCTCGCGCATCAACAGCGCCTCGAGCACTTCACGCATCACCTCTTCGTCGTCGACGACGAGAATCGTTCCCTTGCCAGTGGCCATCTCGGAAGTCCCTGCGCGCTTCAGCGCGCGCTCGTGCCTGTCGCCCCGGTCCCGGTACGTGACGAGGTGAAGGCCGGGAACGCCAGCGTGAACTGCGTGCCCTGCCCCACCTGACTGTCACATACGATCGTGCCGTGGTGCTCCTGCACGATGCCGTACGTGATCGACAGCCCGAGCCCTGTCCCCTGTCCGATCGCCTTGGTCGAGAAGAACGGGTCGTAGATGCGCGGTAAATGCTCGCTCGGAATCCCGGTGCCCGTATCGCCCACCACTACCACCACCTGATCGCCGTCACGACGCGTCTCGATGGCGATCCAGCCGCCCTTCGGCATCGCATCGCGCGCGTTGAGGAACAGATTGAGGAACACCTGCTGGAGCTTGTGCTCGACGGCACGCACGACCGGAGCCTCGGCCTGCAGGTCCTTGCGGACCTGGACGCTCGCCGCGCGGAACTGGTGATCGAGCAGCGACAGGACGTCGTTGATGACGACGTGCAGGTCCACGGGACCGGTTTCGGTCTGCGCGGGCCGCGACAAGTGGAGCAGGCTGTTCACGATCTTGGCGGCGCGGAAGGTCTGCCGCTCGATCTTCTCGAGCAGACGCGTGCGGTGGTCATCGGGGTCGGCCTGTTCCAGCAGCATCTGCGTGAAGCTCGAGATGCCGGTGAGCGGCGTGTTGACCTCGTGCGCGACGCCCGCGGCGAGCAGACCGATGGAGGCCATCTTCTCGGAGATCTGCAGCTGCTCTTCGAGCTGCACGCGCGAAGTGATGTCCTCGATCATCAGTACCGATCCCGAGATCGCGCTGTTGGGCGCGCGCAGCGGGTGCATCGCGGCGTTCACGAGCCGCTTGCGCGCACCCTCGACGTGGCGCGACACGAGCGGCGTGCGATAGACGGTGGCCGATTCGGTGCCGCCGCGCTCGGCCATGCGCACCGTGGCCAGGAATTCGGGATCGAACAGCTCGTCGAGGCGATGCCCCACGGCCTGCGCCGCCGCCACCCCCGCGATTTCCTCCATCATCGGATTCCAGCGCAGCACGACGCCGTCGAGGTCCGCGACGAGCAGGCCGTCCTGCAGCGACTGGACGACGCTCTCGCTGAATTCCCGCATGCGATTCAGCTCGTCGGCTTTCTCGCGCAGCTCGCGATAGAGGCGGCCGTTCTCGATGGCCGTCGCCACCTGCGCCGCCACCGCGCTCAGCAGCGTCAGGTCCTCGGTGCTGAGGGGCTCGCCGCTCGGACGGGACCCAACGCCGATGACCGCGATCGGACCGTCCTTGGCCAGGCACGGCACGAAGTACCGCAGCCCCCGCTCGTGCCAGAAGCGGACTTCCTCGGCAGCACAGCGGCGCACGGTGAACGCATCGTCGAGGTTGACCAGCTGACCGCTCTCGAGACGCGTGCCGATCCCCGACACCCGCTTGATTGGCGGCACGGTGTCCGGCGTGGCGCCAAGGGCACTATGCGTGGCGAACGCGTCTGCCGATCCGCTCGGTGCTGCGACAAACAGCGACACCCTGTCGACGCCGAACGTGTCGGCGAGACGCTGGACGAGACGCGCGGTGAGGCGATCGAGATCGAGGTCCGCGTTGAGATCGCGCGCGAACGCGAGCAGCGCGCGGCGGTAGTCGTAGCGATCGCGATAGTGCGCGTAGTCGAGCGCGGTCTGGATGCCGTTCTTGACGATCGGGGCGAGCACCACCACGAGCAGCGTCGCGAGGATGGCGATGACGGAGTTGTGCTGCTCGGATCCGCCGAGGAAGACGTCGCTCGCGAAGCGCAGCGTGATCGTGTAGATGGTGGCGATCGCCGCGAGCACCGTGGCGTACACCACGGCGCGCTTCATGATCACCTCGACGTCCATCAGCCTGTAGCGCACCACGGCCGACGCAAACGCCAGCGGCACGAGCGCGAGCAGCACCACCAGCAGTCCGAAGGCATCCCACGGGTGGTAGCCGAGGGCGTACGGGAGTCCGTAGAAGAGCGCGAACGGCAGTGCACCGGCGAACGTGCCCCACACGATCCAGCGCAACTGGCGGCGCGCGGTGACCGAGCGCAGGCGGCCGAGCGTGCGCGTCATGATCGTCTGCCCGACGACGAGCGCGGCCACGAGTTGCAGCATCTCCACGCGATCGAGCGTGACGATCCAGTTCTCGAAGGCGTCTCCGGGGAGTCCGCCCGCCAGCAATACCGACACCCGCGTCACGCCAACGACGATGGCCGGGAGATAGAGCAGCGGAACGAGACGGCGACCTTGCGGCGACTTGGCCCAGGTGTCGTGCCGGTCTGGGAAGACCAGCGCGAAATGGACAAACAGTGGCGGCAACGCGAGCATCGCGATGACGTCGCCCCAGTAGAACACCCAGTCGAGACGATCGAGACGTCCGCTGTAGGAGAAGCCGCAAACGCCGAAGAAGGCAACCGTCAGCCAGAAGAAATGGAGGGTGGCCTGATCGTGCGGGCGCTGCACGCGCACCGAGCAGCCGACGAGCAGCGCGAAGATCGCCACCGCCGCGAGGGAGTAGTACAGCAGCCGGGCACCATCGGCGACAGGCTCCAGCGCCAGCCTGACGGGTCGCTCGTAGCCTTCACGCGAGATGATGTACGAGAGCGGTTGGCCGCGCTGGCTGCCGTGCTGCGCGTCTCGCACTTGTTCGACACGGTCGATGCCGCGCCCGTTGATCGCGACGAGCACATCGCCCGGCTGGATCCCCGCGACCGCTCCCACGTCGTCCGGGCTGACGCTGACGGCCACCACGCCTTCCGCGCGCGCTTCCCACAGCACACCGTCCTCGACCTCCACCCACGAGAACCTGACGGCGATGTTGGCCGCCACAAGGGCGAGCAGCACCGTCGTGACCACAACGGCCATCGCCGCGCGCATCCACTGCGCGCGTTGCGGTCCCTCTGTGGATAGTGGCCAGACTCCGTCGGACATCGGCGATCAGATCAACGAATCACCGGGCCGGGCACCGAGCCGTTGTTCGTTCAGGCTTCAGTGCTAGCAAACGGCGTTCCAGCACGTCTGGCTGAACGCATGGTGCAAGTACCCGAAATTCAACGCGTTCCGGGGAGGCTCCCGCGATGGATCCGGAAGATCGTCCGACGGCTCCAATCGATGGGATCGTGACAACGTACATTTGGATCCCACGCGCAGTCAATCGCTTACGAGGCCAGGGCGAACGGGTTGAAACCCGTTCGCTCCATTCGGAGGGTTTGTCCGATGAACGGTTGCCGGCTTACCGGTTGCCGGCGTCTAGAACTTGACCAGCACGCCACCGACGACGCGCTTGGGGGGGCGGATGACGAGGAGCTCGTCGAAGACGGAACCCACGGCATCGCCATCACGGAAGAGGTTGCGGACGGCGACAACGAACTCCCAGTCGGCACCCGTGGCGCTCAGGAACGGGAGCCGCTGCGACACCTGCACATCGAAGCGGGCGTCGGTACTGGCGTCGGCGAGCAGCGGGCTGCGACGCGCGAAGGCCGAGTTCACCTTCCAGGTGGCCGACACGCGCGTGGCCGTCTCGGGCACGTCGGTCACGACGCGCGCGGTGAGGTCGTGAATACGCTCGTGGCCGGCCCTGTCTGCCGAGGGCGCCATCACCGCGATCACGCCACGCTCGCCGGTCCCGAACCACTGCGCGCGCGCGACCGTGTACTCGACGGCGCCGCGGAAGCGAGGACCCGCGTCTTGCGCGACGGCAAACACCCAGCCGCCCGCGTTGACGTTGCCCCCGTTGGCCACGGCATAGTGCCCCAGATCCGGCGAGAGGGCCTGTGGCCCGACGCCGAACATCGCCACCAGCTGGTTGTCCACCGCCTGCTCGAAGCGCCTGACCCCCAGCAACAGTGGCCCCACCTGCCGCTCGATGCCGACGTCCACGTGCCGCGTACGCTCCGCGCTCAGCCGACCGGTGGCCGAGGCTGGCGTGAACGTCCGCTGCGGCGGCATGGAGAACGCCGAGAGGTTCCGCGCGTCGAACTCTTCGGCCCCCGGCGCGAGCATCTGCTGGGTCACCGCCACGCGCACCCAGGTCTTGTCCATCGGCGACACGGACACCGAGGCGCTCGGGCTCATCAGCGTGGGGCGGTCGAGGTAGTCGTAGTAGGCGTAGCGTGTGCCGTAGGTCACGACGGCACGATCGCTGAGACGCCACGTGTCGAACGCGTGGATGGTCCCTGCCGCACGCCGGCGCTCGGAGACGCTCATGAGCGCGGCGGGCGTGTGATCGGAGAAGCTCTGGAGCGCGAAGGACGCGCCCAGGTCGAGGGCATGACGCGACTCGGATGGCCGCATGTAGTTGCCCGCGACGATCCACGACGAGAGGTCGCCGCGGCCGATCGCGCCCTGGACCGACCACGCACCGGTACGTCCGATCGGCGCGCCGACCGTGGCGTACGCCACGCCCGACGGTCCTGATGCCCACGACGTGCCCTCGCCGCCGCTGCCTTCGTCGAACGCCGTCGCGGTGAGGAACTGGATCTGCCCCGACAGCGACGCGTCGCCGCCGAAGTACGACGTGGTGCTCCGTGCCGACGTCTCGACAGACGAGGCCCCGAACCGCGTCTCCACCCACTCCACATCGTCTGCGAGTGCATCGAGGGCGATCTGGCCCTGCGTGTCTCGCAGGACGGATCGCTTCATGTGGCGCAGGCGCCACAGGCGGGGCGAGTGTTCGTGATCGTCCTTCAGGGTCTCGGTCGACGGCGCGGGGGCGATGGTGGCGGCACCGCCAAAGCCCGCCGCAATCACGGGCGGTGGGGCATCGTCTGGTGCAGGGACGGGCGCCGCTGACGACAGCCGCGCCAGTTGCACGATGTGCCTGGCGCTCGCTGCCGGCGCCACGTCGACGAACGTCCGGGTCGACGCGCGGTATCCGGCCCGCTGGGCGCGAACGAGGTACGTGCCCACGGGCACGGCGGAGAACACGAACCGGCCCGACTGGTCGGTGACGCCGAACAAGGCATCCGGTCCGATTGCCGACACGGCCACGCCGGGGATCGGCACGCCACCCTCATCGGTGACCACGCCCTCGATGCGCCCGGACACGAGGTCCACGCCGGGCACGATCGACGCGAGTCCGTGCGCGCGCGCCTGCACGAGCGGCTGCCCCGTCGCCGTGGCAGCGACAGACAGACCGAGTGCGAGCGCCGTGAGCGTCACCGATCGGGTCATGAGCACTCCAGATGACGTCCCTCGACACACCGGCGGGCCTGTGCCCGCCGAGTGCCATGGACCCACCGGCTGCCGGCTAGGAACCGGCGACGGTGAAGGACACGTCGTGCGTCAGGGACTTGCCGGACTTATTGTCCGTCACTTTGATGTTCAGGCGGTAGTCCCCCGGCTCGAAGGCCGAAATCGGGACGTTCAGGCTGCCCACCAACTGGTGTCCCTGGGCCACGTCGAAGCCCGGGGGCAACGACTCGGCATTCAGATGCTGAGGCGCGACGCCGCGGAACTTCGCCTCCCCGAGCGGCCCCTTCTTGTACGGCTGCCACTCGATGAGCAAGTCAGGCTTCTTGTCCTCGCCGAGCGCCGCCCCGTAGACGATGAAGAACACCGAGAGCTCGTCGCTGCTCGCGAACTTGCCGTCCACGACAGGAGCGATCTCCAGGTTGCCGATGACGAAGGGCCGCGCCTTCTGCGCTTCACCCGTCGGCACCTCGTTGAGCGCCGTGACCTTGCTGGCCACGAACACGCTGGACAACTGGAACTGATCGTTCCAGTAGTCCGGCACCGTCGCCACCGCCTTGTGGACGGCCACTTTGACCGGTCCGGCGGCTGCCGCGGGATCCTTCACCGTCACGGCAATGTACGCGTCGTATTCGCCAGGCGTAGTGCTGAACGGACGGCTGAAGGCGAGCGGGCCGCCGGGGCCACGCGGAGTCGCGGTGAGGTCGTAGTAGTCCTCCCAGGGATACTCGACGCCAGACACGGCCTGTCCGGCCAGATCCTGCTCTTCCTTGCCCTTCTTCTTCTTCTTGTCCCGCTTCTCCTTCTCCTTCCTGGCCTTCGGGTCAAGCGGAGGCGGAGCCTCGGGCGGCAGCGCGCCCTTCTCGGTGAGGCGCACGTACACGGCGAGCGATCCGCCCTGGCCGATCACGCCCGGCGGCATCGTCACCGTGAACGGCGCGTAGATCTTGTTGTCCGACGCCTTCAGGTAGTCGGTCGTCAGCGTCATGTCCATGGTGGTCGCCGGATCGGCGGTCACCGTGCGCGCCACGGGATCGGCGATGTAGACCGACGTCCCGGCGTTGGCCTTCATGGCTTCGTTGGTCGCTTCGACGAGCGCATCCACCAGAACCTGTTTCGGGTCCACGGGCGGTGCGGCCTTGTCGTTCTTCTTCTGAGCAAGAACCGGACTGGCGGCGAGTGCGATGGCGAGCCCCGTCGCGAGCCAGGTGAGTCGAGTCTGTTGCATCGTGCACTCCCCCGGGCATGCTCCTGCATGCAGGATTCCGGATCATAACGCCGGAACGGTGAGCCTGCGATACGATTCCGGTCCATGTTGAACGATTCGCTGGTCATCGTGCTGGCAGGTGGGGTGGGGGAACGGCTGTCACCGCTCACCCGGGAGCGCGCCAAACCCGCGGTGTACTTCGGCGGACCGTACCGAATCATCGATTTCACGCTCAGCAACTGCATCAACGCCGGACTGCGCCGGATCTTCATCGTCACGCAGTACAAGAGCCTGTCGCTCAACAGGCACATCAGGCTGGGCTGGAGCGTGGTGGCCGAGGAACTCGGCGAGTTCATCGAAATCCTGCCGCCGCAGAAGCGCGTCAGCGACAACTGGTACCTCGGCACCGCCGACGCCGTGTACCAGAACCTCTACTCCGTCGTCCGCGAGGGTCCGAAGCGGGTGGTCATCCTGTCGGGCGACCACATCTACAAGATGGACTACTCGAAGATGATCCGCTGGCACGTGGAGAAGGGCGCCGCGGCAACGGTGGCGACCTACGAAGTGCCCGTGCAGGAGGCCGCGCGGCGGTTCGGCGTCATCCAGGTGGACGAGGAAGAGCGCATCGTCGGCTTCGAGGAGAAGCCTGCCGAGCCCAAGGCGATCCCGAGCATGCCCGGCGTGGCGCTGGCCTCGATGGGCATCTACGTGTTCGAGGCCGACGTGCTGATCCGCGCGCTCGAGGAGGACGCGGGCCGCGACAGCAAGCACGACTTCGGCAAGGACATCCTGCCGTCGCTCATCGGCCGCGCCCCCGTCTACTCGTACCGCTTCTCCGACGAGAACAAGAAGGCCAACAAGTACTGGCGCGACATCGGGGAGCTCGACGCCTACTACGAGGCCAACATGGACCTCGTGCAGGTCAACCCCGACTTCAATCTCTACGATCCCGACTGGCCGATCCGGACGTGGATGGGCCAGGCGCCTCCCGCCAAGTTCGTGTTCGACGATGAAGGGCGGCGCGGACAGGCGCTTGACTCGATCATCTCGGCCGGCGTGATCGTGTCGGGCAGTACCGTGCGCGGCAGCATCCTCTGCCCGAACGTGCGCGTGCACAGCTACTGCGACATCGATCGCAGTATCCTGATGCCAGGCGTCAGGGTCGGGCGTCACGCCCGCATCCGCAACGCGATCATCGATCGCGACGTCTTCATCCCGCGCGGCGCCGTCATCGGCTACGACATCGAGGAGGACCGCAAGCGCCACACGGTCACCGCGAAGGGCGTCGTCGTCGTGACCACCAACGATGAGCCGTACGTCCAGACGCCTGAAGACACGCGCCGCCAACGCGAACAGGACGACGCGCGCAAACCCTGAGTTTTTTCTTTCCTTTTCCGCAAGCCGTCAGCCGCAGAGCACCATCGAGGAGTCATCGTGATCATCAAGCAGGTCATCGGACGCGAAATTCTTGATTCGCGTGGCAATCCCACTGTCGAAGTCGACATCACGCTGGATGGCGGCGCCTTCGGGCGTGCCGCCGTGCCGTCGGGCGCGTCAACGGGTGAGCGTGAAGCGCTCGAACTGCGCGATGGCGACAAGAGCCGGTATCTCGGCAAGGGCGTCCAGAAGGCCGTCGCCAACATCAACGGCGAGATCGCCGCGGCGATCGTCGGCAAGCCGTTCGATCAGGAGAGCCTCGACGAGACACTGATTGCCCTCGACGGCACGGAGTTCAAGAGCCGCCTCGGCGCCAACGCGATCCTCGGCGTCTCGATGGCCGCCCTGCACGCCGGCGCCGCCGAGAAGCAGGTGCCGCTCTACGAGTACATCGGCGCCCTGCGCCATGCGATGGCCGGCGGCGGTCCCGCGGACCTCCTGCCCGTTCCGATGATGAACATCCTCAACGGCGGCGCGCACGCCGACAGCAGCGTGGACTTCCAGGAGTTCATGGTGATGCCGCTCGGCGCGTCGAGCTTCTCCGAAGGCCTGCGCTGGGGCACCGAGATCTTCCACACGCTGCGCGGCATCCTGAAGGGCCGCGGGCTCTCGACCGGCGTGGGCGACGAGGGCGGTTTCGCGCCGAGTCTGAAGAGCAACCAGGACGCCGTCGAGGTCGTGCTCGAGGCCATCGGCAAGGCCGGCCTGAAGGCGGGCGAGCAGGTGTGGATCGCGCTCGACGTCGCGTCGAGCGAGCTCTGGAAGGACGGCCAGTACGTCTTCAAGAAGTCGGGATCGCCCACGCGCTCGAGCGAGCAGATGGTGGAGCTGTTTGCCGACTGGGTGCGCCAGTACCCGATCTGCTCGATCGAGGACGGCCTGGCCGAGGGCGACTGGGACGGCTGGAAGCTGATCACGCAGGCGCTCGGCGACAAGGTGCAGCTGGTCGGCGACGATGTGTTCGTGACCAACCCGAAGATCCTGGCCGAAGGCATCGCGCAGGGCGTGGGCAACTCGCTCCTCGTGAAGCTGAACCAGATCGGCTCGGTCACCGAGACGCTGCGCGCGATGAAGATGGCGTGGGACGCCGGCTACACGACGGTTGCCTCGCACCGCTCGGGCGAAACGGAAGACAGCACGATCGCCGACCTCGCCGTCGGCACGCGCGCGGGCCAGATCAAGACGGGCTCGGCCAGCCGCAGCGATCGCACGGCCAAGTACAACCAGCTGCTGCGCATCGAGGCAGCGCTCGGTGCCAACGCCAGGTACGCCGGCAAGGCCGCGATCAAGGCGATCAAGTAAGCACGCGTGAACGAGTCAAGCACCATGTCCAACCGTGCGCCCGTGGCGCTCATCATCCTCGACGGCTGGGGCCTGCGCGACCAGACGGATCAGAACGCCGTGGCACTGGCAGAGCCGCCCGTGTTCAGGCGGCTCTGGTCCACCTATCCGCACGCCCGGCTGGAGGCGTCGGGTGAGGCCGTCGGCCTGCCCGCCGGCCAGATGGGCAACTCCGAGGTCGGCCACACCAACCTCGGAGCGGGCCGCACCGTCTACCAGGACCTCACGCGGATCGACAAGGCGATCGCCGACGATCGCTTCGACGCGACGCCGGCACTGCGTGCCGCGATCCAGGCCGCGATCGACGCGGGCACGGCCGTCCACCTGCTCGGCCTCCTGTCCGACGGCGGCGTCCACAGCCACCAGGCGCACCTCCATGCGTTGCTGCGGCTCGCGAAGGGGATGGGCGCGCCACGCGTGTTCGTCCACGTCATCACCGACGGGCGCGACACGTCGCCGACCGGCGGGCAGGGGTACATCGCCGCGCTGGAGGCGGTGTGCGCCGAAACGGGTGCGCGCATCGCGAGCGTGTCGGGCCGGTACTACGCCATGGATCGCGACAAGCGGTGGGAGCGCGTGAAGCTCGCCTACGACGCGATCGTCACTGGCACCGCACCGCCGGCACCGTCGGCGGAGGCTGTGATCTCCGCGGCGTATGCGGCGGGTACCACCGACGAGTTCATCCTGCCGGCCACCATCGTCGACGCATCGGGCCGCCCCGTGGGGCCGATGGCCGACGGCGACCAGGTGATCTTCTTCAACTTCCGGGCTGACAGGGCGCGGCAGATCATCAGGGCGTTGATGTTCGACGACTTCGACGGGTTCGACACCGCACCGCGTCCGAAGGTCGGCCTGACGACGTTCACCGAGTACGACGCGACGTATCCGTTCCCCATCGCGTTCCCACCGCAGACGGCCACGCAGTACTTCGGCGAGGTGCTGCAGGCGCACGGCCTCACGAACATGCGGCTCGCGGAGACGGAGAAGTACCCGCACGTCACGTACTTCTTCAACGGCGGCATCGAGACGCCGTTCGCGGGAGAGGATCGCGTGCTGCTGCCGTCGCCGAAGGTGGCGACCTACGATCTGCAGCCGGAGATGAGTGCGTCAGGCGTGGCCGACGCGTTCGTCGACAGCGTGCTGCACCACAGGCACGACGTCATCATCTGCAACTTCGCGAACCCCGACATGGTGGGCCACACGGGCAAGCTCGACGCGGCAATCGCGGCGATCACGGCCGTCGACGCCTGCCTTGGCCGCTGCATCGACGCGCTCCTGTCGGTGGGCGGTACGGCCATCGTCACGGCCGATCACGGCAACGCCGAGCAGATGTGGGACTACACGCTCGACGCGCCGCACACGGCCCACACCACCAACCTGGTGCCCGTGGTGCTCGTCGGCCCCGACGTGGCCGACAGGACGCTGCACGACGGCGCCCTGACGGACGTCGCGCCGACCCTCCTGCACCTCCTGCACCTCCCGCAGCCCGCGGAGATGACAGGACGGTCGCTCATCGACTGATCGGGGCCCGGCAACGGGCAATCGGCAACCCGGCAACCGGGCACCTGTCCGGCCCCTGATGTCCATCCGGTTGCCCGTTGCCGGGTTGCCGGTTGCCGGTCGGACTCACACCTCTTCGGTGGCGGCGTCGGGGGCGATTCTCAGGGATTTGAGGAACCGGCGGTCGTTGTCGGTCATCGCCACATGCCGGGCGGCGTGGGTCGGCCTGGGCGACCGCCTCGCCTTGCGACCCGTCCGCGTCGCGAAGCCGATCTCCGCGTCGAGCGTCACCCGCACGTCGTAGCCGGCCTCCCGCGCGCGCGCGCGGCAGGCTTCCACTCGTGGATCAGAGGCCACGGCGTCGGCCATGGCATCGGCCAGTTCCTTCGCCAGTCGATTCACGGTGTCGTCCACACTGAACTCCCTTCAGGCACGCAGGCTCGAACCCTGCGTGCGGCTCGACGGGCACGCCGGATCCGCGGGTGGAATCGGTGCGATCGAGCGCCATCTGCTGTTTCATCGGAGGAGGCGTCTGGAGGTACTTGAAACGGAATTCGGCCCGATTGTATCGACCCGGTCCTGACAAAGGCAACACGGCGGGCGATGCGGCGGAGACGTGCGATAGGATGCGGCTGCCGCCATGCCGCTGTTGTCCGTCCGTCATCTCACCACCGGCTTCCCCGCCGGCGACCGCTGGCTGCCGGCGGTGCAGGACGTCAGCTTCGACCTCTCGTCAGGTGAGACGCTGGCCCTGGTCGGCGAGTCTGGCAGCGGCAAGTCGCTCACCGCCTACTCGCTCCTGCGCCTGGTCCCGCCCCCCGGCCGGATCCTCGGTGGCGAAATCCTCCTCGACGGCCGCGACATCGTCACGCTCGACGAATCCGAGCTGGAGCAGATCCGCGGCGCCCGCATCTCGCTCATCTTCCAGGAACCGATGAGCGCCCTCAATCCGGTGCTCACGATCGGGAGTCAGCTCGTCGAGGCGATGACCGTCCACGGACGCGGCGGCGCAGACCCGAAGGCCGCGGCGATCGAACTGCTCGCGACCGTCCGCATGGACGCGCCCGAGCGGCGGTTCCACGAATACCCGCACCAGTTGTCTGGCGGACTCCGCCAGCGCGCGCTCATCGCGCTCGCCCTCTGCTGCCGCCCGGCCGTGATCGTCGCCGACGAGCCCACGACGGCGCTCGACGTCACGATCCAGGCCGAGATCCTGAACCTGCTGCGTCACCTCGAGAGGGAGTTCGGACTCGCGCTGCTGCTCATCACGCACGACCTGGGCGTCGTGGCGCACACCGCGGATCGCGTGGCGGTGATGTACGCCGGCCGGATCGTCGAGGAAGCCCCGGTGCGCGCGCTCTTCAAGACGCCGGCGCATCCGTACACGCAGGCGTTGCTGCGCGCGATGCCCGGCTCGACGCACAGCGCCCGGCGCCTGGAGCCGATCGAAGGGCAGGTGCCGTCGCTGCGCGACATGCCGCCGGGGTGCGCGTTCGCGCCGCGGTGCGCCTGGCGTCACGAGGCGTGCGACGCCGCGCCGCCGGACATGTACACCGTGGCCGACGGACATCGCTCCCGCTGCGTGCTCGTGCGAGAGGCGCGCGAACTGGCCGCCGGCCAGGGCACCGGTCCCCTGTGAACACGATGCCGCTCATCGAAGTCGAGGCGCTCGACAAGCGCTACGAGCAGCGCGTCCTGTGGGGCGCCCCGCGCGTGACGCACGCGGTGCGCGACGTGTCGTTCACGATCGACGCCGGCGAAACGTTCGGCCTCGTCGGCGAGTCGGGCAGCGGCAAGACGACGACAGGGCGGTGCCTGCTGCGGCTGATCGAGCCGACGGGCGGGCGTGTGCGGTTCAACGGTGAGGATCTGCTGTCGCTCGACCGCCGTGCCCTGCGCGCGCGCCGGCGGCAGATGCAGATGGTCTTCCAGGATCCGTACGCGTCGCTCAATCCGCGGCATCGCGTGTCGACGATCCTCACCGAGCCGCTCGATATCCACAAGGTGGGGACGTCCACATGGCGTCTCGCGCGGGCGGAGGAACTGCTCGAACTCGTCGGTCTCGATCGCGACGCCGTGACGCGCTATCCGCACGAGTTCAGCGGCGGGCAGCGTCAGCGCATCGGCATCGCGCGGGCGCTCGCGCTCGAGCCGTCGTTCATCGTGGCCGACGAACCGGTCTCCGCGCTCGACGTGTCGGTGCAGGCGCAGATCGTCAACCTGCTCGCGCAGCTCCAGCAGCAGTTGTCGTTGACGTATCTGTTCATCTCGCACGACCTGCGGCTGGTGCGGCACATCTGCACGCGCGCGGCGGTGATGTATCGCGGGCGGATCGTGGAACTGGCGCCGGTGGACACCCTGTTCGAATCGCCGCGACACCCCTACACGCAGGCGCTCCTGTCCGCGGTACCGGTGCCCGATCCCGACGTGCCGCCGCAGCGCATCGAATTCGATCCGTCGACTGTCGATCCGGACGCGCCTCTGCGCGACGTCGCGTCAGGCCACTTCGCGCGCGTGTGACATCGCGTCAGTGCTTCTTGACGAATCTGACCTCGAACACCCACGGCCACAGCTTGCCCGTGACGAGGAAATGCCCGGTCTTCGGATCGTGCGCGATGCCGTTGAGGACGTCGACGCCGCGCGAGCGCTCGGTAGCCGTGAGGAGGTTCGACATGTCGACCCACGCCGTGACCACGCCCGTCTTCGGGTCGATGCGCGCGATGCGGTCCTCCTGCCAGATGTTGCCGTAGATCGCGCCGTCCACGTACTCCATCTCGTTCACGCGATCGATATGGCGATCGCCATCGCGCACGCGGACACGGCGGACCTCCTGGAGCGTCTCGGGATCCCAGAAACGCAGTGTGTCCGTGCTGTCGCTCATGATGAGATGCTGGCCGTCGTAGGTCAGCCCCCATCCCTCGCCCGGGTACGTGAACTCACGCAGTTTCTCGAACGTCTTGCGGTCGTACACGAACCCGACGCCCGTCTGGTACGTGAGCTGGTAGATGCGATCGCCCACGACGGCGATGCCCTCGCCAAAGTACCGGCCGTCGAGCGCGATCTGCTGGAGCACGGCGCCGGACGCCAGGTCCACCCGTCGCAGCGACGATTGCCCGTGCAGTCCCGTGCCTTCGTACAGGTGTCCGTCGACGACCGTCAGTCCCTGCGTGAACGCCGCCGGATCGTGCGGGTGACTGCGCACGATCTCGTAGCGCAGTTGCTCGGTCGATGGCGCCGACGCCGCGACAGGCGCCACGGCTTCAGGCGCGGGCGACGAGGCCCCGCACGCGATGATCAGCGACGACAACAGGACCGCTGGCAACGACAGCTTGACCGACATCCGAACAGGATAGAACAAGGATGGAGACAGGGTGGGGATCAGGACGAGGGCAGGCGCTCGAACATCGAGCGGATCACTTCGAAGTAGGTTTCGGCGATCACGTCGTAGCCGGCGGGCGTGGGGTGGAGGCCGTCCGTACCGATGAGCGGCGACTGCTCATCGCCGAACGCCGCGTAGAGATCGGCGCAACCCGTTCTGTAACGGAGGCAGAGGTCGCGAATACGGACGTTCGTCTCGCGCACGAGTTCGGAGGACGATCCCCGCAGCGACCCGGGACGATGCGGCGTCAGCGTCGACAGGATCACCGCCACGCCGCGTCCCTGCGCATCTCTCGTCATGCGTTCGAACCTCATGACGACGTCGTTGACGGCGCGCGCACCGACGGCGTTGAGATCGTTGGCGCCACCCTGGAGGATCACCACCTGCGCGTCACTCTGCCGTAGCCCCGCTGGATACCGATCCTCGATTTCCTCCATCCAGAGACCCGGGACGCCCGCGTTGGTGAGCGAGAACCGCTGGTCCGGATAGCGTTCCGCCAGCAGGTACTCCAGCTTGCTCACGAACGTGCCGCCGGGAATCTCGCGCGCCGGCAGGCGCGACGTCACACCGAACGTGAAGCTGTCTCCCATGGCCAGGAAACGCTCGACGATGAGCGACGGGGCGATGGCGACGGTGACAGGGAACGTGCAGGAGGCGGTCTGCGATCGGGCGTCGGTCGCCGTGCACGTCACGGAGGTCAGCCCAATCGCCACCGGCGTCCCCAGGGCTGGAGAACACCTCAGCCCCACGGGAGCGGTACCACCGGAGACCTGCGGCAGCGTGTACTGCAACGGCACCGCCTGCCCCGTCGTCGAGCGCAGCGGCGTCGGGGCCACACAGGTCATCGTGATGGTGGGCGTGATGGGGGTCGGCTGCGTCGGAGGGGCAGACGCCCCCGACGACCCGCCACCGCAGGCCGCGACCGCCGCTGCCAGCGGCAGCGCCAGGAGCAGCAGACGACGCATCGGTAGGGTCAGGCCGCCCTGGTGACGTCCTTCTCGACCTGCCCGTCGCGAATGTGGATGGTGCGATGCGCGTAGGCCGCGACGTCGGGCTCGTGGGTGACGAGCACGATGGTGTTGCCGGAGGCGTGGAGGCGCTCGAACAACGCCATGATCTCGACGCCGGTCTTCGAGTCGAGGTTCCCGGTGGGCTCGTCGGCGAGGAGGATGGACGGGTTGTTGACGAGCGCACGCGCGATGGCCACGCGCTGACGCTGACCGCCAGAGAGCTCGTTGGGCTTGTGGCCCATGCGGTGTTCGAGCTCCACCTTCGTGAGCGCGGCCTTGGCCCGTTCGGCCCGCTCGGCCGAACTGATGCCCGCATACACGAGCGGCAGCTCCACGTTGTGCAACGCCGAGGCGCGCGGCAGCAGGTTGAACGTCTGGAACACGAACCCGATCTCCTCGTTCCGGATCCGCGCCAGCTCGTCATCGTCCATGCGACTGACCTCCTTCTCGTTGAGGAGGTAAGTGCCCTTGCTCGGCGTGTCGAGACAGCCGATCAGGTTCATCAGCGTGGACTTGCCGGACCCCGACGGCCCCATGATGGCGACGTATTCACCGCGCATGATCTCGATGGACACGCCACGCAGCGCGTGGATTTCCTCCGATCCCATCACATAGGTCTTCCACAGGTCGCGCGTCTCGATGAGAGCCATGGCTTCAGCTTAGTACGGTCCGGCGCGGGAGGGGGTTCCCCCGGGAGCCGTTCCGCGGTCAGGGCGCCGTCTTCTGCCCCACCGGCACGTTGGGCATGGGCTCGGCGTGGGGCACATGGACGACGACTTCGGCGTGACCGTCGCCCGGAGCGGGGTACCGCGCCCAGAGCACGCGGCGTTCACCCGGTGTCAGCGGCGTGAGGTCGCGGCTGCCGATCGGCGCGTTGGCCCCGTCGCGCAGCACGAAGAACTTGCGCCCGTGCGCGAGATCGGCCAGGTACACCTCGGCCAGCGTGCCCGCGTCAGGGCTGTCGGCGCTGAAGCGCTGCCCGATGTCGAGCGCCGGCGATCCCGCCGCACCGGTGTTGGTCACCGCGAGACGCAGTTCCACCGTGTCTGGCGCGACGCGATCGAGCGAGACGACGCCGATCGTGAGGTGCCCCTCCTCGCCTGTGGTCTCGGCAAGGACGGGCGGGATTGGCGCCGCGGTTTCGGCGGGCACGGCGACGGGCTCGGGAGCCGACCGACGGCCCCCGAACATCGCCCACGACACCAGCACCAGCGCGGCGGCCACCACCGCGCCGGCGATCCAGCGAGAACGCGCCTGAGGCATGCGCCTCAGTCCTCCTGGTTCTCGTACTGCTCCTTCAACTTCGCGACAACGGCCGGATCGGCGAGCGTCGTGGTGTCGCCAATGGCCTTGCCTTCGGCGATGTCGCGCAGCAGGCGGCGCATGATCTTGCCGGATCGCGTCTTCGGGAGGTCCGCCGAGAAGTGGATCTCCTCGGGACGCGCGAGCGCGCCGATCTTCTTGACCACGTGCTGACGCAGTTCGTGGTCGAGGCCCGTCGACGCCTTGATGCCGTCCTTGAGCGTGACGAACGCGGCAATCGACTGGCCCTTGATGTCGTGCGAGCGTCCGACCACCGCGGCTTCCGCCACCGACGGGTGATCGACGAGTGCGCTCTCGACCTCCATCGTGCCGATGCGATGTCCCGACACGTTCAGCACATCGTCGACACGGCCCAGCAGCCAGATGCAGCCGTCATCGTCGACGCGCGCGCCGTCGCCGGCAAAGTACGTCCCGTCGTTGAACTTGCTCCAGTAGGTCTGCACGTAGCGCTCGGGGTCGCCGTAGATCCCGCGCAGCATCGCCGGCCACGGACGCGAGATGGTGAGGAGGCCGCCGCCCTTCTCCACCTTCTCGCCGCGTTCGTTGCGGATCTCGATGCTGATGCCGGGGAACGGATGCGTGGCGCACCCTGGCTTGGTCGTGGTGACGCCCGGCAGCGGCGTGATCATGATCTGGCCGGTCTCTGTCTGCCACCACGTGTCGACGATCGGGCAGCGCTCGCCACCGATGTGCGTGTGGTACCACATCCACGCTTCGGGGTTGATGGGCTCGCCCACCGATCCCAGCAGCCTGATGCTGCTCAGGTCGTGCGCGGCAGGCAGCTCCGTGCCCCACCGCATGAAGGCACGAATGGCCGTCGGGGCCGTGTAGAAGATCGTGACGCCGTAGCGTTCGATGAGGCTCCAGAACCGGGCGCGTTCCGGCCAGTCGGGTGCGCCTTCGTACATCAGCAGCGTCGCGCCCGCGGCGAGCGGACCGTACACCACGTAACTGTGTCCGGTGACCCAGCCGATGTCCGCCGTACACCAGTAGACGTCATCCTCTTTCAGATCGAAGACGGCCTTGGTCGTGGCCATCGTGCCCGTGAGGTAGCCGCCTGTCGTGTGGACGATGCCCTTCGGGCGTCCTGTCGTGCCAGACGTGTAGAGGATGTAGAGCGTGTCCTCGCTGTCCATGGCCTCCGGCTCGCACCACTTCTCCACGTCCTGGACGATGCGGTGGTACCAGTGGTCACGGCCCTCCTGCACGTGGACGGGGAAGCGATCCGACGAGTCGCGCTTGACGATCAGCACGTTCTTGATCGACGGCGTGTGCTTGAGGGCCTCGTCGGCGATCTGCTTGAGCGGCAGCAGCGAACCACGCCGATACCCGCCGTCGGCGGTGATGAGCAGCACGCACTGTGAGTCGTTGATGCGTTCGGCGAGCGCTTCGGCGCTGAAGCCGCCGAATACCACCGAGTGAATCGCGCCGATGCGCGCGCACGCCAGCATCGCGATCGCGAGCTCGGGGATGAGCGGCATGTACATCGCCACGCGATCGCCGCGCTTCACGCCGAGAGTCTTGAGGACGTTGGCCGCGAGGTTCACCTCGCGCTGGAGATCGAAATACGTCAGCGTGCGGCGGTCGCCAGGCTCGCCTTCCCAGATGAGCGCCGCCTTGTTGCGCCGGCCGTTGCGCACGTGCCGGTCCACGCAGTTGACCGCGGCGTTCAGCTTGCCACCGACGAACCACTTCGCGTGCGGGGCGTTCCACTCGAGCACCGTGTGGAACGGCTCGATCCACTCGAGCTGCTCGGCCTGCGCCTTCCAGTACGCCTCGGGGTCGGCGGCGGCCTCGGCGTAGATGGCGCGATCACGCACGTTCGCGGTGGCGGCGAATTGCGGCGGCGGCGGGAACGTACGCTGCTCGTCGAGCAACGCCTGGATGTCTTGGGAGGTGGACTCGGACATGACGCGGAATGCTATCAAACCCGGCAACCGGCAACCGGCAATCGGCAAGCCGGCAACCGGGCCGGGCCCTCCGGGCACCGGGCACCGGGCAGCGGGCACCGGGCACTGGGCACCGGAATGCGGTTCGTCATTCAGCATTCGGCATTGCCGGCGACGCGGCACTTCCCTCAGCAGTCGACGTTCGGTGCACCCCATCGGCGCCACGCGATCAGGCTGGCGGCGACAAGGAGGACCGACAGGAGCGTGTCGACGAGGTAGTGGGCGCCTGACAGGACCGTGGCGACACAGAGAGTGGCGTTGAGCAGGACGAGAGGGACGAACACCCACAACCGACTGCGCGTCGCCCATGTGAGGACGAGTGCACCGGCGACGTGGAAGGACGGGGCAGACACCAGGCCCGTGACATTCCGGAAGTCGACCACGCGCAGCGCACCACTGCGGAAGCCGTCGAAATGCGCCGTGAACATCTGCTGCGGCAGCGTGGACTCGAAGCCGTACCAGGTGAACGCGCACGCGGCGGGCCAGAGCGCGAAGCACAGCAGCGTCACCACGAGGCAGACGTGCAGGTGCCAGATGCACTCCCACAGGTGGAGACGATGGCCGATCAGCACGAGCACCGGAGCCGCGAGCAGGATCTGCAGCGCGAACGTGTCGTAGGCCAGCGTCAACGCGTGTGCGAGCGTGGGGTGCGCGCGGGTCCACGCGGCGATCGAGGGCACGTGGACGCCCATCAGCGCGTCGGCCGCCGCCAGCCACGCATCGATGGCGGGCCGCGCCAGCGCCGCGCCGGCGTACTGCGCCGGCAGGCTGACGATGCAGAGCACGACGATGAAGGCGAAGGCGAGGAGGCCTTCGGGGACCATCCAGCGGAGCGGACTCGCGCTCGTCCGCCGCGCGGCGATCGTCGCCAGAACGGCCATGACACCGGCCACGATGAGCGGCGGCGCGGCATTGCGCCAGCGCACGTCGAGGCCGAGCGCGGTGCACGCCGCCAGCGTCACGACGGCGAACACGACATGACCGGCGGCGAGTCCGCGCGCGAGCCGGTGCCATCCGACGACCGCGCCGGCTGCCAGGGGCATCGCGTGCGCTAGAGCTCTGGACCGTGCGGGCGCGCCGGATCGGCGAACCCGGGAACCGGCGGCGGAGGCGGCGGCGTGGCGGGCTTGAAGATCGCCGTCCCGATGAGGCCGCCTATGGCGCCGAAGATCGCGTTGACGAACAGGCTGATGACGAAGCCGACGATCATCATGGCGCCCATCGCCCCGCCTGCCGCGAGCGACTCGATCATGCCGCGCATCTCGCCCGGCATCTCGTCGCCGCTCTGCTCGAGCAGGCGCTGGAAGAAATCGCCGCTCATCGGTCCCATCACCATCTGAATCGGGATGGACAGCACGGCACCGATAACGGCACCGACCAGACCCGCCATCAACCCGACGATGGCGCCGTCGGCCCCGGCGACGGGATGCGGCTGCGCCTGCTGGAGCATGTAGGTGGCCACCATGCCGCCGAGAATCACCCAGGCGCAGCAGAGGCAGTTGCCCATCGAAATCACCGGCAGCGCCGACAACACGCCCACCACCAACCCACCCATCAGCGCCGGCTGCAATTTCGATGCGTGCATGCGCGCCATCGTAACAGGACCGATTGCCATGCCGCGGCCGGGCTCGGCCTTGCACTTCGCTCAGGCCGCCCCGAAATCGCCGAAGGGCGGAGAGCCGGCCCTGCCGGTTGCCGGTTGCCGGTTGCCGGTTGCCGGTTGCCGGTTGCCGATATCCATTACAGTCTCCCCATGTCGCTATCTGCTGTGTTTGCGTCGAACGCGCTGGTCCGATGGCTGCGCGGCGATCCCGGACGGTACGACCTGCTGACGCGGATGGTGGGAGCGCGGCTGGGTGACAGGATGTTGTCGTGCGGTGCGGGGGATCCCGGACTCGTCACCGCGATCGCCAAAGTGACGGGCCTCAGTGGCAGGGCCGTTGCCCTCGCCGCGACGCCCGACGAGGCTGCGCGACTGACCAACGCTGCCGAACACGCCGGCGTGCTCCTGGAAGTGATCGAGTCATCCCCTGACGCGCCGCTGCCGTTCGAGGACGGCGAGTTCGACATCGTGCTGGTCGACGCCGTGTCGGCACCTGTGGCGGCGCTGCTGCCCGACATCAGGCGCGTGCTGCGCGGCGGCGGGCGCGTGGTGCTCGTCGTACGCGAGAAGGCAGCGGGAGCCCCGGCACCAGCCGACGTCCAGGCCGCCACCGCCTCCCACTTCAAGGGGGCCCGCGTCCTCTATCACCGCGACGGCCACGGCATCGTAGAAGCGCTCAAGGGACAGGTATGATCGCCGGTCGTGTCAGTCTCGCCTCTCGTCCTCGCGCTGATCCTCAGTCTCGCCGGCAGCTTCCTCGGCGTGCTCGTGGCGTCGGCCATCTACCTGTTCGGCGACGAGGCGCGGGAACGGCTGGTGTCGTGGCTGGTCAGCTACGCGGTCGGCACGCTGCTCGGGCTCTCCCTGCTCCACCTCGTGCCCGAAGCGCTGGAGGCGCTGCCGCCGCAGCAGGCGCTCGGCGTCCTGCTCCTCGGCATCCTGACGTTCTTCATGCTGGAGAAACTCGTGCTGTGGCGGCACTGCCACGACACGCACGAGTGTGAGGTCCACAGCAGCGCCGCGAGCCTGGTCATCATCGGCGACGCGTTCCACACGTTCGTGGACGGCGCCATCATCGCCGCCGCCACGCTCACGTCACCGTGGCTGGGCGTGACGACGGCACTCGCGGCCGCCGCGCACGAAATCCCGCAGGAGCTCGGCGACGCCGCCATCCTCCTCAAGGCCGGCTACAGCCGCACGCGCGCGCTCGCGCTCAACCTGCTCTCGGGGCGTGGCGGCGTGGTCGGCGCGCTGTTCGTCTTCCTCGCCCTGAATCAGTTGCCCGCGGTGCTGCCGTACGTCCTCGCGTTCGCCGCGGGCAGCTTCCTGTACGTCGCGATGGCGGATCTCATCCCCAGCCTGCACAAGGGCCACACGGAAGTGAACCCCGTGGCGCAGGTGCTGCTCATCGCCGCCGGCCTGCTCACGCTGCTGATGCTGTGACGCGCCGGCCGCGCGTCTCGGGGATGGCAACCCACCACGCGGCAGCCACGAGGAACGCCGCCGCCGTCACGGTGAACGCCGTCGCGAACCCGCGCTGATCGGCCAGCGATCCGACAACGAACGGCGCCACGGCGCTCGCCAGCCTGCCGGTGTTGTACGTCAGTCCCTGCGCCGTCGCCCGGATCGCCGTCGGATACGACTCGGCCGTCACGATCCCGAAACCGGTGAAGTAGCCCGTCCCGAAGAACGCCACGAACGGGCCGAGCAGCAGCAGCACCAGCGGATGCCGCACCTGCGCGTAGGTGGCGAGCAGCAGCGCCGCCATCAACAGGTACACCACGTACGTCCGCTTGCGTCCGAGCGCATCGGCCACCACGCCGAAGGTCACGTAGCCCACCCACATGCCCACCTGCATGAAGACGACGAGCCACGCCATGGCGCGGGCGTCCAGGCCGATACCGCCCTGCGCCACCGGCAGCGACAGGTACGCGGGAATCCACGAGTTGAAGCCCCACCACGCGAAGAGGCAGCACGCGTTCATCGCCGTCAGCGCGATGGTGATGCGCCACCGGCCGTCGGCAACCACCGCACCAGGCCCGACGCGCGGCGCGTGACGCACCGACTCGCGCCACACGGCAGGCTCGCGCACGGCACGGCGGATCCACACGGTGAAGAGCGCGGGCAGCACGCCCACGATGAAGACCGCACGCCAGCCCCACATCGGCAGGATCACGCTCGTGACGATGGCCGCCAACGCGTAGCCGATCGCCCAGGCGCTCTGCATCAGGCCGAGTGCCTTGCCGCGATGTTCGTCTGGCCAGCTCTCGGCGACGAGTGCGGCGCCGCTCGCCCACTCGCCGCCCATCCCGAGCCCGAGTCCGACGCGGAAGGCGGCCAGTTGCGCGGCGGTCTGCGCGAACCCGCACAGCGCCGTGAACACCGAGTAGATGACGATGCTGCCCATCAGCGCGCGCGTGCGCCCGTATCGGTCTGCGATGATGCCGAACGCCACGCCACCGACGGCTCCTGCCACGAGCGTGATCGACCCGATGAGCCCGGCCGTCGCCTTGGTCAGGCCGAGGTCAGCCATCACGGCCGTCAGCACGAGCGCGTAGAGCATCACGTCGAACGCGTCGAGCATCCAGCCCAGCGCCGCCGCCCACAGCGCGCGTTTGGCGTCCGCAGGCGCCTGCCGCCACCAGTCCCACCAGCCTGCCGTCACCATCGGGCGGCATTCTGTCACCGCTGCGTCCCTTGCATGCGACACACCGGCACGAATCGTCCTCGGTCCGGATGTCGGACGTCGCGGGACGGACCGCTTGTTGCGCGACACGGGCCCGCGTCAGGTTGGCACGATGTTTGATGAGAAGAAGGGCATGGAGGACGCACGACGCGTCAGGAGCCGCCAGCGCTCCGACACCGTGCGCAGAATCATCATGACTCGCATGCATCGCATGTTCATCGCCGGCCTGCTCGCGCTCTCATTGGCCGGCACCGCTCAGGCCGAGAGCATCGTCCGCAACGACTTCCAGGTGTTCCAGGGGGTCTCGCGGCAGGTGCAGCAGTACGTCAACTTCACCGTCTTCGACAGCGTCAGCGCGTCGGTGGACAACGGCGTGGTCACGCTCACGGGCAGGGTGACGATGCCGTACAAGGTGCAGGACCTGACGCGCCGTGTCGCGCGCGTCGATGGTGTGCGCCACGTGGACAACCGGATCCAGGTGCTGCCTGTCTCGCGCTTCGACGACGAACTGCGCCTGCGCATCGCGCGCGCCATCTACGGCAACCCGTCGTTCTGGCACTACGCGTCGATGGCCAATCCCCCGATCCATATCGTCGTGGAGCAGGGACGCGTGAAGCTCGAAGGCACGGTCAACAGCCACGTGGAGCGGATGCTCGCGCAGTCACTCGCGATCGGCTTCGGCGAGTTCTCCGTGGAGAACCACCTGAAGACCGACGCGGAACGGCTCGCGGAACTCGAACAGATCGACTGATGGGGCGGTAGAGCAGACAGCACTCGACTGCCAGTTGGCGCCTCGACTTCCTACCCGGTCGAGGCGCCCTTTTCGTGTGTGCCCGTCGCGCGCGAATCCGCGATGAGGATGCTGAACGTACTGCCGTTGCCTGGCGTGCTCGTGACGTGGACGTCGCCGCCGTGGGCCTGGGCGATCGCCCTGACGATCGACAGTCCGAGTCCCGTCCCGCCGCGGCTGCGGGAGCCGTCGTGCTTGTAGAAGCGATCGAACACGCGCGCGCATTCGTCAGCCGAGAGGCCGACGCCGGTGTCGGCGACGTCGAAGCGCGTGCCGCCGTCCTGTTGCGCGTGGGCCGACACGCGAACCTCCCCTCCCGACGGCGTGAAGCGTAAGGCGTTGCCGACGAGATTCGAGATCGCCTGTTCGAGTCGCCCTGCGTCGGCCGTCACCGTGTGCGACGTGCCGTCGAACGCGAGCGCGATGCCGGCACGGGCGGCATCGGGACCGTGGCGGTCGCGCAGACGCGCCCACAGCGCCTCGATGGGTACGACGCCCTGGCGCAACCCCTGACCGCCGGCTTCGACTTTCGCGAGATCGAGCAGATCGCCAATCAATCGCTCCAGTCGTACCGCTTCATCGTCCACGATGGCGAGAAAGCGCGCCCTGTCGGCGTCGGTGAGCGGCACGTCGGGCATGCGCAGCGTCTCGACGTAGCCGCGGATGGCTGTGAGCGGCGTGTGCAGCTCGTGCGAGACGTCGGCCAGCAACTGACGGCGCACCTCCTGCTCGTGCGTCGCGCGACGGATTTGTGCGGCGAGGGCATCGGCCGTCTGGTTGAACGCCGCGGACACACGGCTGATCTCGTCGGCGCCATCCTCCGGTGCGCGCGCCGAGAGGTCGCCGGCCCCGAGTCTGCCGGCTGCCGATTCGAGAGCACGCAGGCGACGATGCGCGGGCGAGAACGCGACCCAGGCAAGCAACGCGGCAAGGCCGACGGCCGTGAGGATCGCGCTGCCGATGGCCCGCGGGCCTAGCTCACGCAGGACGGCGAATCCAGGCCTGCGCGGCAGTACGACGACGTGCCCTTCGCGCATACCGAGCACGTCGACAGGCGCCACACCAGCGGGCCCATCGTCTCGATAGGGAGCGGCATCGGAGGCCTGCGCGAGCGCGATGAGGCGCCGCGCGCCGGCACCGGTCACGGGCTCGCGCGGCGGCGAGAGGACCACACCGTCGACCGTCACGAAGGCGACCGGCATCCGCGTCTCGAGGTGTCGCGCGAACACGCGGCGCACGTCTGCGGCTGGGTCCGCTACCAGTGCGTCCTCCAGCTCTCCCGCGATCCTCTCGGCAAGGTGTTGTGCGGCGATGCGGGCCTGCAATCCCGTCGGACGGGACAGCGTCGCGACGAGTACCGCCAATTGCACGGCCAGCCCTGCCACGAGCAGGCCGAGGCACGCGAGCACGATGCGCCAGTACAGGGACCCGACCCACGCGGTACGCCGCGTCATGGCGTGGCCACGTCCCGGAACTTGTAGCCGACGCCCCACACCGTCAGCAGACGTTCCGGCTTCGCCGGGTCGACTTCGATCTTCTGACGCAGGCGTTTGACGAGGGTGTCGACGTTGCGCTCGGTGACGTGTGTGTCCGGCCCCCACACGCGACGCATCAGGGCCTCGCGCGAGAAGACGATGCCGGGGTTGGCGGCGAGCACCGCGAGGACGGCGAACTCGTGCGCGGTCGTCTCCACGATGCGGCCATCGACGATGACCTGATGGCGCGAGGGATCGATCTCGAGGCCGTCGCGCGTGATGCGATGGCGCCCCGACGTGGCTGCGACATCGACGGCGGGCGTCTCTGTGTCTGCTGTGCGTCGCAGCAGCGCGCGAACACGCGCCATGAGCTCGCGGACGCCGAACGGCTTGGTGAGATAGTCGTCGGCCCCGCTGTCGAGGCCGAGGACCTTGTCGGTCTCGTCGCGCCGTGCTGTGAGGAGGAGTACTGGGATGCGTCGCGTCGACGGGTGCTGACGCAGGGCGCGGCAGAGCGCCACGCCGTCGATGCCTGGCAGCATGACGTCGGCGATGCACAAATCGTAGGCGCGCGTGCGTGCGGCGTCGAGCGCGGCGAGGCCGTCGAGAAACCTGTCACTGGTGTGTCCGTCGAGCGAGAGGTGCAACGAGACGAGGTCGCCGATGGTGGCCTCGTCGTCCACCACAAGGACGTGCGCCATGGTGACAGGCTATCGCGTGACGGCCACGGCACGCGCACCACTCACCCGTTCACCGAATTTTCACAGGTCCGCCACATCCGTTCCACGACCTTCCCGTCAGATGGAGCAGGACGAGGGGAACGGAGGAGACCACGACATGCGAGCTTCCACGATGCAGGCGACAGTGAAGATGGCCGCGGCGGCCATGGTGTTGACGATGGGTCTGGCGGGCGCGGTGCAGGCGCAGCCGAGGCGCGGCGGTCCCGGGTTCGGCCCGGGACGCGGTGCCGGCTTCGGGCAGGGCTTCGGAGGTCCGGGTGGGCAATTCGGTCCGCTCGGCGGACTCCTGGCGCTGAACCCCGACCTGCCGTTGCAGGCACTCGACCTCACCGACGCGCAGCGCGATCAGGTGCGGGTCATCATGCAGAACCATCGCGAGGAAGGCCGCGCGATCGGCGCGAAGGCGCGCACTGCGCTGGAGGCCATCCACGCAGCGACGTCCGGCACTGTCGACGAGGCAGGCGCCGCGCAGCAGGGGCAGGCACTCGGCGCGGCGATCGGCGAGGCTGCCGTCCTGCGCGCCCGGGTGCGAAGCGAGGTCTTCGCGGTCCTGACGCCGGAGCAGCAGGCCAGGGTCGGCGCGTTGCGCGAGCAGCGTGAGAAGCGCGCAGAAGAGCGCCGCACACGCGCCGAGCAGCGTCGCCAGCAGCGCACTCCGCGGTAGGCCGGGCCCGGAGCGCCGGCCCTACCAGTTGAGGGCCGGCCTCCCACCTGAGAACGACCGGCTGAGAGCCGGCCCACGGCTGCGAAAGGTGGGGTCGGCCCTCCGGGCCCGACCGGGAGGCCAGGGGCTTCAGCCCCTGGCCCGCGCCGTGCGCTGGTGGCCCTTGCGGACGACCCACCAGATCAGCAGGGCGACCGTGACGGCGGCCGTCGCCATGGCGGCGAGGAACAGCGCGACGGTCATCACCAGGATGCGCTGGACGCCGAAGCGGGCTTCCACGCGCAGTGGTTCGTTGGCCAGCCTGCCCTTCAGGGGCTGTTCCCACGACAGGATGTTGCCGCGCTCGACGAGGCGGCTCGGCGCGTTGTGGTACGTGACGCGGCTCGGGATGTGTAACCTGACGGCAACCAGTTCGTTGCCGTCCCAGCCCACGTCGCCGACGGGCCGGCCCGTGATGGCACCGAGTTCCTGCACGTACTGCAGGTCGTCGCCAGCAGGACCGAACGTATAGCGCGCCCACGCGAACGGCGCCAGCGACGGCAGGCGACGCACGTCCTCCGCCTGGATGCGTACCTGCACGAACCGCCGGCCATCGCGCCGCCACGGGCGGCTCACGCGCGTGACCTCGGTCACCGGCGACGTGTACGCCGCGCGAATCGCGTCCCTGTCCACGGGCTCGTCGGGATCCAGTGACACGTCGAGCCCGTGCAGCGCCACGAGCGACGCGAGCGACGCGTTCACGACGATGGTGGCCGACCCGTCCAGGTCGACGTAGATCTCCTCCTCGTACTCGTATTGCCTGCCAAACGGATTGGCGCACGCGGAAAGGAGGGTGAGGGCGAGGACCGCCAGCGCGAGGGCGTGGCGGGAGTGCGACGACATGGCCCTAGTGTACCGGGGCGCCCGGTCCCTAGAATGGGGGTTCCCCTTCCCGAGGGTCCGCACGCGTGTCACAACGTCCCATCCTCTTCCTCATCGACGGCAACAACCAGATGTATCGCGCCTATCACGCGATACGCGGGCTGACGGGCCCCGACGGCAAGTCCACCAACGCCGTCTACGGCTTCGTGACGATGCTGCGGAAGCTCGTCGCCGATCACAGGCCCACGCACGTGGCCGCCGCATTCGATCTCGCGGGTCCGACGTTCCGCTCCGCGATGCAGGCCGACTACAAGGCCAACCGCGCGCCGATGCCACCGGACCTCGTCGAGCAGGTGCCTCTCGTCCACGAGGCGTGCGAAGCGATGGGCGTGCGCGTCCTCACGCAGACGACGTACGAGGCCGACGACGTGATCGCCACGCTGGCGCTGCGCGGCGTGGCCGCCGGGTTCGACGCGGCGATCGTCACCGGCGACAAGGACTTCTTCCAGCTCGTGGATGGACACGTGCGCGTGTACAACCCGCGCGACGAGGGTGCATGGTTCGACGGGGAGGGCGTGCTGACGAAGTTCGGCGTGCGTCCGGACCAGGTGGTCGACGTGCTCGCGCTCATGGGCGATGCCGTCGACAACGTGAAGGGCGTTCCGGGCATCGGCGAGAAGGGCGCCCGTGAACTGATCGCCACGCACGGTACGCTCGACGCGCTGCTGGCCGCCGCGGCAACGCTTCCGCAAAAGCGCTATCGCGAGGCGCTGCTCGCGCACGCCGATGACGCGCGGCTCGGCAGGGACATGGTTCGCCTGCACGTCGACGTGCCCGTCGACGTCGAGCTCGAGGCGCTGCGCTACGTGGGCCCCGACCAGCCGCGCTGCTACGACCTCTTCAGCCGGCTCGGATTCAAGTCGCTCGTCACAGAGTTCGCGCCGACGGCCGCCGACGTCGCGCGTGCGTACGAGATCTGCGGCGACGCCGAGGATCTGCGCGCGCTCGCCGCGCGTGTCGTCGACGCCGGCCACTGCGCGCTCCACATCGTCACCGACGAACGGCCCGCGATGCAGGCAAGTCTCGTGGGGCTCGCCATCGGGCTCGGCGAGGGACGCGCGTGGTACGTGCCGTTGCACCATACGTCGCTCGACGCGTCGCCGAACGTGCCGATGTCGCAGGTGCGCGACATCCTCGGCCCCGTGATCGCGACTTCGACGATCGCCAAGACGGGGCACGACCTCAAGGCTGCAACTATCGTGCTCGCACGGCATGGCGTCACGCTTGCCGGCATCAGAGACGATGTGATGCTGGCCAGCTATGTGCACGACGCGGCGACGTCGGCGCATGCGATCGAGACACTGGCGCTCGACAGGCTCGGGTACAGGGCCATGGACACCGAGCAGCTGCGCGGGAAAGGCGTGCGTGCGCTGCCGATGTCGCAGGTGGCGGTCGAGCACATGACGACGTGGGCGTGCGAACGCGCCGACGTCGAGGTGCCGCTCACAGCCGACCTGCGGCGCACCCTCGAGGACGAGGGCCTCACGCGCGTCTACGAGGACTTCGAACTGGCGCTGCTGCCGGCGCTCTGCGCGATCGAGGAAGCCGGCATCCGTGTCGACACCGCCGTGCTCGCCGCGCTGTCGACGCGCATGGACGCGGAGCTCGAGACGCGATCGGCGCGCATCTACGAGCTGGCGGGCTCGACGTTCAACATCAACTCGCCGAAGCAGCTCGGTGAGGTCCTCTTCGAGCGGATGCAGTTGCCGGTGCTCAAGCGCACGGGCAAGGAGCGGACGGCGTCGACGGCGGCGGAGGTGCTCGAAGAGCTCGCGCTCACGCACGACATCGCCCGCGAGATCCTCGACTGGCGCGCGATGATGAAGCTGAAAGGCACGTACGTCGACGCGCTGCCGCTGCTCGTCCATCCGGAGACGGGCCGCGTCCACACGACGTTCAACCAGGCCGTCGCCGCCACGGGGCGCCTGAGCAGCAGCGACCCGAACCTCCAGAACATCCCGATCCGCACCGAGCTCGGACGCGAGATCCGCGCGGCGTTCGTCGCCGAGCCGGGCCACGTGCTGATCTCGGCGGATTACTCGCAGATCGAGCTGCGCGTCCTTGCGCACATGGCGCAGGAGCAGAGCCTGATCGACGCGTTCCGGCGTGGCGACGACATCCACGACCAGACGTCGGCGCGCGTGTTCGGCGCCGACAGCGGGCTCGGCACGCACGAACTGCGGCGACGGGCCAAGATCATCAACTACGCGCTGCTCTACGGGAAGACGGCGTTCACGCTCGCGCGCGACATCGGCGTCACGCAGCAGGCGGCGCAGGCGTTCATCGATGCGTATTTCGCCGGTTACCCGTCTGTGCGCCGGTTCATCGACGAGACCATCGCGCAGGCACGTGACACGGGGACGGTCAGTACGCTCTACGGTCGCCGTCGGCGCGTGCCGGAGCTCGCCAGCCGCAACGGCCAGATCCGCGCCGCCGCCGAACGCGTCACCGTGAACTTGCCCATTCAGGGCACCGCGGCAGACATCCTCAAGCGCGCGATGATCGACCTCCAGCAGGCGCTGCCCTCGGTGCCGGGGCTGCGGATGATCCTCACCGTCCACGACGAGTTGGTGTTCGAGGTACCCGAGAGCGCCGCGGACGCCGCCGTGGCGCTCGTGAAGCACCACATGGAGCACGCCGTCGCGCTCGACGTCCCCCTGGACGTCGACGTCGGCGTCGGCCCCACATGGCGCGCAGCGAAGGCGTAAGGACCGGCAACCGGCAATGGGCAACCGGCAACCGGGTAGGGGTTCGATTCGGATGGAGGCAACCGGCTGCGTAGGGGCCGGTCTTGGCCGACCCCTACGCGTGAGCGTCACTTCCAGCGCAGCTTCGCTTCATCCCACTCGGCGGTGAAGCGGGCGGCGGCGCCGGCGTCAGGGTCGTCGGGGAGGCGCTTCACGCGTTCGGGGATGATCGCCTGCGTCACGAGGCGATCGATGTCCGTGCGCAACTGGACGCCATTGTCTGGCGCCAGCGTCGAGCGCACCCACGCCGCGATCGCGAGATCCCAGGCCAACTCGAGATCACCGCGCGCCAGCGCGGACGCGGGCAACCAGTACGACGCCGCTGACGAGTCAGGATGCCGGCCGAGATGCGCGCGCAGGCGCGCCTCGACGTCGGCGTACACCTCCACGCGCTCGTCGGGCGGACGCGTCTGCGCGTATCGATCCATCGCCGTGGCCCACCAGTCGAGCACCTGCTCTCGCTCGGCGTGCGACAGTACGTCCATCTGCTCCAGCACCGGTTCGAGCAGACTCGCCGCGGGACGATAGTCGGCATCGAGGTACAGCGCTTCGCCGAGGCCGACCACGAGATCGATGCGCCCGCGATCGCCGAGCGACGCCGCCTCGACCCCCCGCAGGGCAGTCCGCGCGCTGTCGAGATCCTCGGCCACGCGGTTGGTCCGATGCCGCTCGAGCAGGGCGCGACCGAGCAACAGACGCGCCTCGTTCTGCACGCCAGGCCGAGACGCCACCTCCGCCGCCGCCGCGATCGCATCGTCGTACATGCCGGCGTTGTAGAGCTGACGCACACGGGCCAGGGGATCGGGCGGCGCCGGCTGCGCCAGCGCGGTCACCTGAGCCGCAAGAAGGACCACGCCCGCCAGTCCACTGCGTACGAAAACAGTAAGTGCTTGCATGTCAGCCACTTCCGAACACCGCCCACCGGCAGCTTGCTATACTCCCGTGGCGTGGTCACTCCAATTGTCGTCGCGAGAAGCGAACATGGCCTCTCGCGCCAGGACATCGACCCCGATGCCCTCCGGGTCCTCTACCGTCTGCACGCGTCCGGCTTCGAGGCGTATCTCGTCGGAGGCAGCGTACGCGATCTGCTGCTCCATCGTCGTCCCAAGGACTTCGACATCGGCACCAGCGCGCGTCCGCACGACGTCAAGCGCCTCTTCCGTAACTGCTGGATCATCGGCCGCCGCTTCCGCCTCGCGCACGTGCGCTTCGGTCCGAAGACCATCGAAGTGGCGACGTTCCGCAAGCAGGTGACCGATACGCCCGAGGCGCAGGAACAGCACTTCCGGCCCGACCATCCCGACGAGGGCGACCTGCCCGTGGTCGCCACGCCGAGTTCCGACGTCCCGGCCGAGGTGCTGGATCGTCCGATCCAGCGCGACAACGAATACGGCTCACCGGAAGAGGACGCCTTCCGCCGCGACTTCACCGTCAACGCGCTCTTCTACGACATCGGGACCTTCTCCATCATCGACTACACGGGCGGCCTCGAGGATCTCGAGCGTCGCGTGATCCGCTGCATCGGCGATCCCGACGTGCGATTCGTCGAGGACCCCGTGCGCATGCTGCGCGCGCTCGTGCTCGCCGCGCGTCTCGATTTCGACGTGGATCAGGCGGTGGTGGACGCGATCGAACGGAAGGCATCGCTCATCGCGCAGGCCTCGTCAGCGCGATTGCTCGAGGAGTACTACAAGATCCTGCGCAGCGGTCACGCGCGCTCATGCTTCGATCACCTGGCCGATCGCGGCCTGCTGGAGCACATGTCGCCGGAGTTGCTGAACGACGATGGGCCGCTGACAGACGCGTTCGACGCGATCGACGCGTATCGCAAGCGCTTCGACGATGCGCCGGCCACGATGAGCAATCCGATCCTCGCGGGCACGCTGCTGCTGCCACTCGGACTGCTCCGCGACGATGGTCATCGCTACAGGTATCGGCACCACGACGATGGGGAGCGCGAGGCGCCGCACATGCTCGGGCAGATGCAGGTGGCGCGCAAGGACATCGAGAAGCTGCGTCACCTGCTCGCGCTGCAGAAACGTCTGCTCGACACCGACGCACCCGCGCGCGTGCAGCGCGCCCTGATGCACCGCAGCGCGTTCCGCGACGCCCTCACGTGGCTCGACATCCACGGCGAGCATCCGGACGTGGTCGAGCATTGGGAACGCCTCCTGCTCGAGGACCCGCCAGCGCCTGCCGCCGAAGAGGATGGTCCGACACGTCGCCGCCGTCCGAGACGACGCCGGCGACAGTGACGATCAGAACGCGACCCTGACACCCGCCCGCACGCGACGCGGCGGGCCGACGGTCCGCTGCGGACTGCGGCCCGTGTCGTAATCGGCGTCAAACAGGTTCTCGATCGCGACGAAGCCGCGAAGTGCGTCGGCGAAGCGGTGCTCTCCCAGCAGGTCGGCGACCACGGCCTTCCCGAGCGCGAACTGGTTCCTGTCGTCGTCGAACTGTGTGCCGATCCAGCGCACCTGCGCCGCGAGCGTCGACGCACTGAACGGCAGCCAGCGCACGTCCACGCCACCCTGCGCCGTCGGCACCTGCGGCACCCGGTTGCCTTCGAGGCCGGGTTCGTCGGACTGGCCGAACCGTGAACGCGTCCACGCGACCGTTCCCCCCAGCGACAGCGACGACAGCACCTGGACGCGACCCTCGACCTCGAGTCCGCGCGCATCGATACGGCCGGCGTTGCGCCGTTCGCGCGTGATGAGCGATGGCGTCGTGCTCAACGTCACGTTCGTGATCGCATCGTCCAGGCGCGCCGTGAAGAGCGTGGCACGCAGCGACACGCGGCGTGGTTCCCACGCCACGGATGCGTCGCCGCCCGTGACGCGCTCGGGTTCGAGCGCCGGGTTGTTCTGCGTGAGCGCGTTGCCCGCGCGGAACGATCGCAGGCGCTCGTTGAGCGTGGGCGCCCGGAACGCGCGATAGCCACTCGCACGCAGCGAGATCGCCCCGGGCCCACTCCACGCGATCGACCCCTTGGGCGAGATCGCGTCGATGGAGCGACGACCGCCTGGCGTCGTGTCGACGTCGATCGAGTCGGCGCGAAGCCCGCCGACGATCACCAGGCGCGACGTCGCGGCCCAGGTCGCCTGCGCGAACCCGCCCAGCGTGTCCTGACGGCCATCGGCCATTGTCGGCGCACCTGTCTGGCGGCGCTCGACCATGTCCCCCTCGACGCGGCGCACGTCACCGCCGGCCAGCAGCACAACACGCCCCATCGCACGCACGTACTCGGCCGAGCCGCCACGCACGCTGGCGGCCACACGCTGCCGCGAACTGAGCGTCTCGCCGACGCGCGCGGCGTTGACGGCCGAGAACGCCTGGTCGTAGCCCTGGCCCGCCATGAAGCCGCGCACGCGGAGGTCGCCCCACCTGCCGTTGCCGAACACCTCCGCGCTCGCCTGCCGCTGGTTCGTGTCGTTGTCCTGGAGTGGCGTGCCGTTGGTGCGTTCCTCGTCGAACACCTGGCCGCGCACCGACGCGCGCCACGCGTGGTGCATGGCGAAGCTCACGCTGCCGGACAGGACCGTCGACTCGACACCGGCCGGCGTGTCGATCGGGCCGCGAATCTCCGGCGCGATGGGAATCGCGCCCTCCGTGCTGCTCCACTCCGCCGAGATCACGCCGCTCGTCGCGCCACGACGCGTCCCCGCGAGCGCCGACAGCCGGCCCGTCTTCTGCGTGCCGCCCTCGACGAGCGCACGCAGCACCGGCGACGCGGGCTCGACAGACAGCACCTGGATCACGCCGCCAGCCGCGTCGGCGCCATAGAGGTCGCTCGCGCCGCCGCGCACGACCTCCACGCGATCGATGGCCACCTGCGGCACGCGATCCCAGCTCACCCAGCCGCCGAAGGGATCGTTCAGCGGAACACCGTCGGCGAGCACCAGCGTCCGGCTCGCGCCCGAGGCGGACAGCCCGCGCAACGTCACGCCCTGCGTCGTCGGGTTGGCCGTGCGCGAGGGTGAGCGGCGGAAGAGCGAGAAGCCGGGCGTGAGCCGCAGCACGTCGTCGATGGTGCCTGCCGCGACGACTTCGAGGTCGCGTCGCGAGAGCACCGTGGCGTCGGCGGGCAGTTCGGTGCCGCGCACGGGGCGACGGCCAGCCGTGACGGTCACCTGCTCGGCACGCGCGGCAGGCGCCAGCCTCACCTCCATCGCGGCGGTCCCCGGCTGCACGACGTCGATGTGTTCGCCGAATCCCGGCGCGGAGACGCGCACGGTGACCACACCTGTCACCGCCGGCACGGCGATCAGGGCGATGCCGTCGGCGCCGGTGATGGCGGCGCGACCGCTGGGGCGCCCCTCGGCTTCGAGCAGCGCGCTGGCGCCGGCGATCGGATCGCCCAGCGCGTCGAGCACCCGCACGCGAAGGTCAGCCGGGGACTGTCCCGCCGACGCAACACCGAGCGAGGCGGCGAGACCCGTGGTGACAAGGACGAATGAGCGAATACGCAACATGAACATGCCTGCCTGCCGATACTGCGCCGGAGTCCGCGGCGTTTCCCTAGCCCTTCGTGCGTTCGAACTCGCGCATGAACTGAACGAGGGCATCGACGCCCGCTTCGGGGAACGCGTTGTAGATGGACGCGCGGAGACCGCCTGTCGAACGATGGCCCTTCAGGCCGTCGAGCCCCGCGCGCGCCGCGTCGGCCGCGAACGCCTCGTCGAGCGCCTCGCTCGACAACCGGAACGTCACGTTCATGAGCGAGCGCGACGATGGTTCGGCGTAGCCCGTGTAGAAGCCCGTGCGATCGATCTCGGCGTAGAGGGCCGCTGCCTTGCGCGCGTTGCGCGTGGCAAGCGCGGCAAGGCCGCCCTCGTCGCGCATCCAGCGCGCCACGAGGCCGAGGATGTAAATCCCGAACGTGTTGGGCGTGTTGTAGCGGGACCCGTTGGCCGCATGCAACGCGTAACTCAGCATCGACGGAAGCAACGTCGCCGACCGTTCGAGGAGGTCACGCCGGATCACCACGACGGTGACGCCGGACGGACCGAGGTTCTTCTGTCCACCGGCGTAGAGCACGCCGAACCGCGACACGTCAGTCGGCGCGCTGAAGATGTCCGACGACGCGTCTGCCACGAGCGGCACGTCGCTCGTATCCGGCAGGTCACGCCACTGCGTGCCGTAGATCGTGTTGTTCGTCGTGACGTGGACGTAGGCCGCCGCGGGATCGAGCTGCAGTTCGTCCTGTCGCGGCACGCGCCTGAAGCCCTCGGATTCCGTGGAGCCGGCCACGCGGACCGTGCCGACCTTCCGCGCCTCGACGAGCGCCTTCTCGCCCCACACGCCCGTGACCACGAGGTCCGCGCTGCGTCCCTCGGTGAGGAGATTCATCGGCACCATCGAGAACTGCAGGCTGGCGCCGCCCTGGAGGAAGAGCACCGCGTGCGTATCCGGGATGGCGGCCACCTCGCGCAGTGTCGCCTCCGCCTCACCGAGGATGCGCTCGAACGGCTTCGATCGATGGCTGAGCTCCATCACCGACATGCCGACACCGGGCAGCATGAACAGGTCACGCTGCGCTTCGAGCAACACGGGCTCGGGCAGCACGGCGGGCCCGGACGAGAAGTTGAACAGCCGTTGGACAGTCGCCGGCACCATGGGCTCCCGCATGAAATTCTGAGATCGTGAACGTTTGAACTTCTCTAGATTTCGTGAATCAGCAGCCCGTCGCGCAGCTTCGGCTCGAACCACGTCGACTTGGGCGGCATGATCGCACCCGCGTCGGCAATGGCCATCAGCTCGGCGAGCGTAACCGGGTACATCGAGAAGGCGACCTCCGCCTTTTTCGTGTTGACCAGCCGTTCGAGTTCGCTCGTGCCGCGGATGCCGCCCACGAAGTCGACGCGCGCGTCGGTGCGTGGATCCTCGATGCCGAGCACGGGCGCGAGCACCTGATCCTGCAGGCGCGACACGTCGAGCGTGGCGATCGGATCGGACGCGTCGGTCGTGTCGTCGCCGAGCGTGAGCGTGTACCACTTGCCGCGGATGAAGACGCCGCACTCGCCCTTGCGCGACGGCGCGGGCGATCCGGCCACCATCGGAAATCGCTGCGACAGGACCGTGAGGAACGCTTCGGGTATGTGGCCGTTCAGATCCTTCACCACGCGGTGGTACGGCAGGATGCGCATCTGCGAGTCGGGGAACGCCACCGCGAGGACGAACGCGCCCTCCTCGTCGGCCTCGGCGCCAAGCGCCTCCTGCGCACGCGCGGCGCTCGCCGCGCGATGGTGCCCGTCGGCGATGTAGAGATGCGGCACGTCGGCAATCGCCGACTGCAGCGCCCCTGCCTGCGCCTCGTCTGCCTGCCATACGGTGTGCGCCACCCCGTCATCGGCCACGAAGTCGTAGAGCGGCGTGCCCGACGTCACGGCGGCGATCGCGGCTGCGGCGTCCGGCGTGTCGCGAAACGTCAGGAGCACCGGTCCCGTCTGCGCGCGCAACTCGGTGATGTGCCGCGTGCGGTCGTCTTCCTTGTCCTTCCGCGTCCGCTCGTGCTTCACGATGAGGCCGCGGCGGTACTCGTCGATCGAGAACGCACCGGCCACGCCCGTCTGCACGTGGTCGCCCATGCGGAGGCGATAGACGTAGAGCCGCGGCGTGCGGTCCTGTACGAGCACACTCGACCTGAAGGCCTCGAACGTCTCCCACGCGCGGGTATACACCTCGTCGGCGTAGGGGGAGGTGGCCGCCGGCAGGTCGATCTCCCCGCGCGACACGTGCAGAAAGCTGTTGGGCTTCGCCTCGGCCAACGCACGCGCTTCATCGGTGTTGACCACGTCGTAGGGGACCGAGGCGATGTCGGCGGCGAGCTCGGGGCGGGGGCGGATTGCACAGAACGGACGAACGAGAGCCATCCGAACGATCTTACCTACACCTCCCGCCGCCCGTCGGCGACGCGCCCCTGAAGGCAGGCCATGATTCCGGGGGAGCGGATCGGTACACGGAATACCGGCGACGACACATTTCCGTAGCCCGGCGATTCAAAACTTTGTATCCTGCCTGCCTGACGTGACGAAGCGAACCCTCCCCCTCGCCCTCTCGACCGTCGTGGCCCTGGCCGGCTGTGCCTCGCAGCCGGCGCCGCAGGCGTCGACCACCACGCTGGCCGCCGTGCAGGTGCAGGAACACGCCACGCGCCTCATCGAGGCGCGCGTGCCCCGCAATGCCACGCTGGCAAGCCTGCTGCGCGCCCACGAAGTCAGCGACGACATCGTCAATCACTTCGTCGAGAGCGCGAGAAAGCGTTTCGACCTCCGGCGCCTCCGCGCGGATCGGCCGTATCGGCTGCAGGTCGGCCTCGACGGGGCCATCCGCGAGTTCACCTACCAGATCGACGCCGACAAGTTCCTGAAGGTGGTGGGTGGCGAGGAGACGGCCGACGCCCCGCCGCAGTTCGACGTCCAGGTGCTGCAGTACGAGAAGCACAAGGCGTTGATGTCGATTCGCGGCGAGATTTCGCGCGAAACGCCGTCGCTCATCGCTGCCGTCAACGCCGCCGGCGAGGGCATCAGCCTCGCGCTCGAGTTCGCGCACGTGTTCGAGGGCGAGGTCGACTTCGGCAACGAGCTACAGCCGGGCGATTCCTTCGAGATTCTGTTCGAAAAGGTGGTTCGCGAAGGCGAGTTCGGCGGCTACGGCGACATCGTCGCGGCACGCTTCACGACGAGCGGACGCAGCTTCGAGGCGTTCCGGTATGCCCTGCCGGGCCAGAAGGCCGACTATTACGACGGCGACGGCCGGTCGATGCGCCGCTTCTTCCTGAAGTCGCCGCTGAAGTTCGAGCCGCGCGTCACGTCGGGGTTCTCCTTCCGCCGGCTGCACCCCGTGCTGAAGACGGCCCGCGCGCATCGCGGTGTCGACTACGGCGCCCCGAGCGGCGCGCCGGTGCTGTCGGTGGCAAGCGGGACCGTCGTGCGTGCGGGTTGGACCAACGGCGGCGGCAACTCGGTCTACGTCAAGCACGACAACGGGTACGAAACGCGCTACCTGCACTTCTCCCGGATCGCGGGCGGGCTGCGTGCGGGCATGCGCGTCTCGCAGGGTGAACTGATCGGCTACGTCGGCTCCACGGGCCTGGCGACCGGACCGCACCTGCACTACGAGCTCCTCAAGGGCGGCGTCCACGTGAACCCCCTCGACGAGCACCGCAAGCTGCCCCCAGGCCAGCCGATCCCCGCCGGGGCGCTGGACGCCTACATCGCCCACCGTGACCGGCAGGCCTGGCGTTTCGCCGGCTCACCGGACCGTCCGCTGGGTCAGCTCGCCCGTGCCGTCAGGCCGGACACGGCACTCGCCGGCGGCAACTGAATCAGACGCTTGCCCGCCGGATTTCATCCGGCGGACGGAAGCGTTATCGAGATTCAGCCTAAGTAACGGTTATGGCATAACCGATACTTGAATGATTCCCAAGGAACGCTTGTGGCGACGCTGTTCCGTCGCCACTGGTCCGCCTCGTTCGAGGGCATGGGACGACGAGACAGGCGTGGGTGCGACTACGACGCCTACGTTCCGGATCCCTTGTATGGGTGGGATCTCACCCTGCAGGCCGATCTGGCGGCCGATATCGCCGATGCCGAAGCGGCCATCCGGCGGATCAACGACGCCGGCGTAGCGGCCGTCAACCTGGAGGGCGTTGCGCGGCTCCTGCTGCGCGCGGAATCGGTGGCCTCCTCGCGGATAGAGGGCGTCAACGCCGGTCCGCACCGCCTGCTCCAGGCCGAAGCCATCCTGGCCCGCGGCGGTGATGCCGCCGATCGCGCGGCGGTCGAAGTGCTCGGCAACATCGCGGCCATGGAAGCCGCGATCGCGATCGGCACCACGACAAGCCCCATCACGCTCGACGATCTGCTGGCGATCCACGACGCCCTGATGGCGCAGTCGTCCACGCCCCACCTTGGCGGACGCGTACGGACCACGCAGAACTGGATCGGCGGACGCGCCTTCAACCCGTGCAGCGCGAGCTTCGTGCCGCCCCCGCCCGATCGCGTGCTCGCCCTGCTCGACGACCTCCTCGCGTACATGAACGGCGACGACCATTCCCCTGTCGTCCAGGCCGCACTCGTCCACGCGCAGTTCGAAACGATTCACCCGTTCGGCGACGGAAACGGGCGCGCCGGACGCGCGCTCATCCATGTGGTGCTCCGCCGGCGCGGACTCTCGCCTCGATTCGTGCCGCCCGTCAGCCGCGCGCTTGCCGCGTGGGCGACCGAGTACGTGGCGGGACTCACGACGTTCCGGCATCGCGGCGCCGCCGACAGCGCCCAACGATCCGCCGGCGCACAGGCGTGGCTGCGGACCTTTGCCGCGGCGGTCCGGCTGTCGTGCGCGGACGCCGAGGCGTATGCCGCGAAGGTGCGCGTGCTGACCGACGACTGGCATCGCCGCCTCGGACGCGTGCGCGCCGCGTCGGCTGTCGACCTGCTGCTGGGCGTGCTGCCGGGCACTCCTGTCCTGACCGTGGAATCGGCAGCGCACCTGATCGACAGATCGACGATGAGGGCCGGTGAAGCCGTGAATCGCCTGGCCAACGCCGGTATATTGCGCCAGCGCAACGTCGGCCGACGGCGATATCGCGTATTCGAGGCGGAGGATGTCGTCCGGCACCTCGCGGAGCTGGATGAGGGATGATAGGCGACAGCTGACATGCGTCTTCTCCGCCTGCCGCGCGTAGTGCCGAGGCGCGAAGGCGGGCCGGTTGCCGGTTGCCGGTTGCCGGTTGCCGGTTGCCGACAGTGAACCATGCAAGGAGTTCGTTCGATGAATCGCTGGACCCTCTCTGGCAGGGCACGCACGGGCGTGCTCGCCGCTGCCGCGCTCGCGGCCACGCTGGTCGTTCCCGTCGCCGCGCAACTGCGCGACCAGGCCGACCTCGATGCGTTGTTCCGGATCAAGGAGGAAGCCACCACCAACTCGCAGGTGATGGAGACCCTCAGCTATCTGACCGACGTCAACGGACCGCGCCTCACCAATTCACCCCTGATGCACCAGGCTGCCGAATGGGCGCAGAAGCAGATGACGGCGTGGGGCCTGTCCAACGTCCACACCGAGAAGTGGGGCCCGTTCGGCCGCGGATGGGTGAACGAGCACACGTCGATCATGATGACGGCGCCGCAACCGTTCGTGGTGCAGGGCTATCCCAAGGCGTGGACGCCCGGCACGCAGGGTGCCGTGACGGGCAACGCCGTGCTCGTCAGCATCGAGAAGGACGAGGACTTCGCCAGGTACGCGGGCAAGCTGAAGGGCGCGTTCGTGCTGCAGTCGCCGCGGCGCGACATCGTGCCGTTCTTCGAGTCGCCGATGCGCCGTCACACGCCGGCGTCACTGGAGGCGTTGTCGCAGGAGCAACTCGCTGGTGGACGCGGGGGGCGCGGCTTCATGTTCGGCGGGCCGTCGATCGACTTCCGCAAGAAGCGCATGGCGTTCTACAAGGCCGAAGGCGCGCTCGCGGTGATCGAGTCGTCGCCTCCGACCCGCGGCGACAACGGCGCGCTGTTCGTGTCTGCAGCCGGACCCGGTGAAGGCGACCGGACGATCGAAGGCCAGGCGCCGCTGCCGCAGCTCGTGCTCGCGGCGGAGCACTACGCCCGCATGCTGCGCGTGCTCGACAAGAAGCTGCCCGTGACGCTCTCGGTCGACGTCCGCAATCGCTTCGTCGATACGTCCAACGACGTTTACAACGTCATCGCGGAGATTCCCGGTACGGACAAGGCGAACGAAGTGGTGATGATCGGCGCGCACTTCGACTCGTGGCACACGGGCACCGGCGCGACCGACAACGGCGTGAGCTCTGCCGTCATGATGGAAGCCTTGCGCATCCTGAAGGCGACCGGTCTGAAGCCTCGCCGCACCATCCGTCTCGCATTGTGGACGGGTGAAGAGCAGGGCCTGCTCGGCTCGCGCGCGTACGTGAAGGAGCACTTCGCCGACCCCACGGACATGAAGCTGAAGCCGGAACACGAGAAGCTGTCTGTCTACCTGAACATGGACAACGGCGGCGGCGCGTTCCGCGGCGTGTACCTGCAGGGCAACGAGGCGGCGGCGCCCGTGTTCGAGACGTGGATGCAGCCCTTCCACAACATCGGCATGCAGACGCTGACGATCCGCCCGACGAGCGGTACCGACCACCTGGCGTTCGACGCGGTGGGCCTGCCTGGCTTCCAGTTCATCCAGGATCCGCTGGAGTACAGCGCGCGCACGCACCACACGAACCTCGACGTCTACGAGCGCGCCGTTCCCGAAGACCTGATCCGCAACGCCGTCATCGTCGCGACGTTCGCGTACCAGGCCGCCAACCGCGACGCGATGTTCCCGCGCAAGGCGCTGCCCAAGCCGCGGCCGGCGCAGGCCTTCCCCGGCGCACCCGCCCAGCGGCCCGCCGCACCCGTCACGAGCGGCCGCTAGCGCGCATCTGGCCCGTTTCCGTATGGGCGGCCCTTGTGGCCGCCCGTCGGATCGAGTGCCCTCGATGGTCGCCGATCAACAATCGCTGACATACTTGGGCGGTGGCAACGAACAGCTTGACCGTCGCGGGGCTGTTTGCCGGAATAGGCGGCATCGAACTGGGCCTGCAGCAGGCCGGCCATCATGCGTCGTTGCTCTGCGAGCTCGACGTGGGGGCTCACGCAGTCCTGGCCGCGAGGTTCCCGAAGACGAAGCTGACGCACGACGTCCGTACCATCGCTTCGGTGGGTGCGGTCGATCTGCTCGCCGCCGGATTCCCCTGTCAGGATCTCAGTCAGGCAGGCCGTACAGCAGGCATCGGCGGGTCGAACTCCGGCCTCGTGGATCACGTGTTCCGCTTGCTTGATGCCTCGCGGCGCACGCCACGCTGGCTGATGCTCGAGAACGTCCCCTTCATGCTTCAACTCGAGAAGGGCCGTGGCATGCGGCACCTCGTTCACGAGTTGGAGTCCAGAGGATTCACCTGGGCGTACCGCGTCGTCGATACACTTGCGTTCGGCCTGCCGCAGCGACGTCAGCGCGTGATCCTTCTTGCGTCGCGCAGCGACGATCCTCGGGATGTCCTCTTCACCGACAACGAGACGCCTGTCGTCACGCCGTTCAGGATGGGACTCTGGTGCGGGTTCTACTGGACCGAGGGACTCAGAGGTCTCGGTTGGGCCGTTGATGCCGTGCCCACACTCAAGGGCGGGTCGACGATCGGGATTCCGTCGCCACCCGCCATCTGGAACTCGCGGACGGGCGCGATGTTCACTCCGGACATCCGCGATGCCGAGCGCCTGCAGGGCTTCGACGCCGATTGGACCGCGCCCGCGCTCGAGGCACCCGGCGTCCGACGCGGCCACCGTTGGAAACTCATCGGCAACGCCGTCAGCGTCCCCGTGGCCAAGTGGGTCGGTGAACGCCTGGCTTCGCCCGGGACGTTCGACGAGTCGCTCCTGATGGACCGTGTGCGCCCGGGTGTCTCATGGCCGCGTGCCGCATGCGGCGCCCCGAATCAGGACGCGTGCGCCGTGGACGTCTCCTCGTGGCCAGTGGCGCTCGCATCCGAACACCTCGCCACGTTTCTCGACTACCCGTGCGCGCCGCTGTCCCCTCGCGCGGCCTCGGGCTTCAAGAGCCGACTCGACGTGAGCGGACTCAAGTACCGTGCCGAGTTCGGGATCGCGCTCGCGCGCTACGTCGAACGTGTCACGCGACCGACGGCAGTGGCCTGACGTGATGGCGCGACGACCCAGCGGGACAGCGACTCCTGACGGAGCACGAATCATCGCCGAGGTCCTCGAGCGTGCGAGGCCGCGGCCTGAACGAAGCGACTCCGTCACGGAGAAGAAGAACTACGCGGTGAGATTCGCGGCGCTCATGGGCGACCAACTGGCCCACGATCTGAAACCGTACTTCCCCGGGATCTCCGCTACGACCAAACGAAGTGCCAGGGCAGCCACCGGCAGGAAGCAGTTGGACGTGAACTTCAGTACTCCTGAACTCGGCCTGGCACTGGGAATCTCCCTGAAGTCCGTCCACGTGCGCGACGTCGGTGCACCGCATCGCTATACGCACAACATGAAGCGCAACGAGGAAGAGTTGCGCGTCGAGGCGAGCGGCTACCACAAACGGCAGCCGTACGCCGTCATGATCGGCGTCATCTTCCTTCCGTTCGACAGCTGCACGGATGGCAGGACGGAGTCGTCCTCGTTCGGATCGTGGGTCCGCAAGCTCAGACCCTACCAGGGACGTCTGGAGCCCGAGGACGACATCGACAAGTTCGAGAAGATCTACATCGGTCTCTACGAGACAGACGGCAGTGACCTGCGCTTCTTCGACGTCGGTGATGCGCCGCCGAAGAACGGGCGCCCGCCCCTCTCGTCCGGTGAAATCGACTTCGACTCAACGGGCGGTGTGCTGCTCTCGTACACCGAGTTCCTTGGAGCTGCTCGCCACGCGTACCTGAGTCGGAACCAGGCTGAGTTCGTCTGGGCGGACGGGGAATTCGATCCACTGAACCCGGTGGCAGATGGTGAAGGCGACGAAGACGCCTGAAGCATCGAGTCAGGCGGTTCGAGATCGAATGCAGGGAACCAGGCGGCGAGACACCGCCTGCGAGCGGGCCATCAGGAGCGCTGTCCATCGAAGCGGACTCCGCTTTCGTGTCGACTGGACGATTCCAGGCACTCGGCGGCGAGCCGACCTCGCATTCGTCACACCACGCGTGCTGGTCTTCGTCGACGGCTGCTTCTGGCACGGATGTCCCGTGCACGCGACATGGCCGAAGGCCAACGCCGCCTGGTGGCGGCAGAAGATCGAATCCAACAGGCAACGCGACAGGGACGCATCACGGCGCCTGCAACTCGCCGGCTGGCGCGTGGTACGTGTGTGGGAGCATGAACCGCCCGATCGAGCCGCCCGGCGTATCGTGACGGTCGTCGAGCGGCGACGCCGTCAGTCGATCAGCCAGCGCACCTTGTAGAGACGCTCGCCTTCCAGGTGCACGTCGCCGTCTGGGTGACGGAAGCGGATGCGGCTGGTCCACCACTCGGGTCTGTCGGCCTGCGTGTAGGCCACGCGGCCTGACGAGGGGTGGACGACAGCGCTCTTCACGTCGTGGAGGTTGCCGAGATACGGGTCGCGCGTGAACTGCTTCGTGTCGCGATCGAAGCGCCAGACGCCTTCGTGCGTGGACACGATCAACTGCGCGGTGCCGGGAACGGCCGACAACTCGTGGCCGCCGACGTCCGGGAGCGAATACGTGGCGTCGAGGGCAAGCGCAGGTCGCGTGCCGTCCCAGTTCTCCAGCCGGTACGCGCGCAGCTGCTGCTCGCCCAGCGCCCAGAGCACGGCGCGCGACTCGTCCCAGACGGCACCGTGCCCCGAGTACAGCTCCGTGGCGAACAGTTCCCGTGCCGGCTCTCGCACGTCGAAGAGGGCCAGCTTGTTACCAGTGCCCTCGCGCACGCTGCACGCCAGGACGATGCGATCGCCGGGCAGCAGTTCGGCCGAATGCGTATTCCCGCACTCGCCCCACCACAGCGTCTTCCCTGTCGTCCTGTCCACCAGCGCGGCGCCGTCGCTCGACGCAGTGATCAGCATGCGGTTGCCCGCAACGGCCTTGCACTCGTCGGTCGTGCGGAACTTCGTGCGATACGCCTCCGGCAGGTCAGGCCGATCGACGGCTTTCCACGACCACGTCTTGCGCGGCATGGCAGACACGTCGAGCACGAAGACCTCGTCCCAGCCACACACGATGAGCGATTGCGCAGAAGCCGGCACCGCGCCGGCGACGAGCAGCCACACGAGAGCGACGAACGATGCACGCACCATGCGGCAACTCTACAGCAGCGCGGCGTCGACGCACGCGCGAGCGCCGGCTGGCGTCGGCCCGATCCGTGACGTACCATCGTGAAACGCGAACAGGTAGCCGCCGCGTGTCTCCCACGCGGCTTTCGACAGGAGTTGACCATGCGACGATCCGTGACGCTTGCCCTCGGCCTCGGTGTGGCCCTGCTCTTCTCGACGCACGCGACGGCACAGGAACAACAGGACGCCGATCGCAAGGTGGCCGGTGGCATCACCGCGCCGGGCTGGACCGGCAAGGAAGACGCCGGCAACAGGCAGGGCCTCACCGTGAAGGACTCGAAGTTCGCGGTGGAGGGGAACGGGTTCCGCCTGACCACGGGTCCGGCCGCGCTCTACTGGAATCCCGCCAACACGGCGAGCGGCGACTTCACCGTCAAGGCCACCTTCGACGAGACCGAACAGAGCTACAACCATCCGCATCCGTTCGGCGTGTTCATCGGCGGCGCCGATCTCGCCTCGGCAACCCCCAACGCGCTCTACTGCGCGGCCTATCGCAACGGCACGTACATCATCCGCATGTTCAGCGCCGGCAAACGCGCCGACGTCGTCGGCCGTCCGCTGGCGCACGACGCCATCAAGAAGGGCGAGACACCGAAGTCGCGGGTGGTGCAGGACGTCGCATGGACGGTGAAGGGCGACGCCGTGTCATGCGTGATCAATGGCACGGCCGTGTGGACGGGCACCAAAGCCGACGTCACGGGCCCCGGCAAGCTCGCATCGACGGACGGCATCGTCGGCATCCGTGTCAGCCACAACTCCGACGCACTGGTGACAGGGTTCGGCGTCAGCAAGTGACTCATCTCCCCACGAACGTCATGCCGTCCGGCGCGTAGCGCTGGCCGGCGACGGCTGCTGTCGGCGACAGTTGCTCGAGGCGGACGAGATCGTCCGCCGTGAGCGTGATGTCGGCAGCGGCGAGGTTCTGCTCGAGACGCGCGATGTTGCGCGTGCCCGGGATGGGCACCATGTCGTCGCCCTGCGCGAGGACCCACGCGAGCGCGAGCTGCGCCGGCGTGCAGCCCTTCTCGGCGGCCATGCTGCCCACCGCGTCGACGAGCGCCAGGTTGCGCGCGAAGTTCTCGCCCTGGAAGCGTGGAGACCGGCGACGGAAGTCGTCCGGCGCGAAATCCTCGAGGCTGCGGAACGCACCGGTGAGGAAGCCGCGTCCGAGCGGGCTGTAGGGCACGATGGTGATGCCCAGCTCACGACACGTGCCGATGATGTCGTCCTCGATGTCGCGGCTCCAGAGCGAGTACTCGGACTGCAGCGCGGCGATCGGGTGGACGGCGTGCGCGCGGCGAATGGTCTCGCTGCCGGCTTCCGACAGCCCGACCATGCGCACCTTGCCGTCCGCGACGAGATCGGCCATCGCGCCAATCGTGTCCTCGATCGGCGTGTTCGCGTCGACACGGTGCTGGTAGTACAGGTCGATGTGGTCCACGCCGAGGCGCTGCAGGCTGGCGTCGCAGCGGCTGCGCACGTACGCCGGCGTGCCGTTGATGGTGCGCCGCGCGGGGTCGTCGATGTCGCGCACGATGCCGAACTTCGTCGCGATCAGCACGCGATCGCGATACGGCGCGAGCGCGGCGCCGACGAGGCGCTCATTGGTGTGCGGGCCGTACATGTCGGCCGTGTCGAACAGCGTCACGCCGAGGTCCACGGCGCGATGGATCGTGGCAGCCGACTCCCGATCGTCGCGCGGCCCGTAGAAGTCGGACATGCCCATGCAACCAAGGCCGAGCGTGGAAACGGGAACCTTCGACGGACCGAGCGTGCGGGTTTGCATGGGGCAGTGTAAATGGTGGAATGCCGCGAATGCCGGTTGCCGGTTGCCGGTTGCCGGTGAATGTAGACTTCCGTCATGTCCGAATCCCTTCGCTATCCCGTAGGCCGGTTCGTGTTCGATGAGGCGGGTGGTGAGGCCGCGCGTGCCGCGGCGCTCGAGGCCATCGGCGAGTTCCCGGCGGCGTTCCGCGCGGTGGCCGAGGGGCTCACCGAGATCCAGCTCGCGACGCCCTATCGCGAGGCGGGCTGGACGGCGCGCCAGGTGATCCACCACGTGGCCGACAGTCACATCAACGCGTACGTGCGCACGCGCTGGGTCCTCACCGAGGATCGTCCCGGCATCAAGGTGTACGACGAGAAGGCGTGGGCAGAGTTGCCGGACGCGGCGCTCGCGCCCGTCGATCTCTCGCTCGATCTGATCGACGCGCTGCACCGCCGGTGGAGCGTGCTGCTCGCCGACATCCACGGCGACGCCTTCGCACGCGAACTGGTCCACCCGACCAACGGTCCGATGTCGCTCGAGCGCCTCGTGCAGTTGTACGCATGGCACGGGCGGCACCACCTCGGCCACCTGCAGATCGTGGCGGGTCTGCGGTGACAGCGCGTCTCGCCGTACGTGGTGCCTGTACGATAGGCGCCGCGATCGTCATCGGCCTGCTCGCCGGCAGTCTTGTCGCACAGGATCGACTCTCGGGCCGATCGTTTGCGACACGCTCCGAGGTGATCGCGCGCAACGGGATGGTCGCGACGAGCCATCCCTTCGCGACGCAGATCGCGCTCGACGTCCTGAAGGCCGGCGGCAATGCCGTCGACGCGGCCATCGCGGCCAATGCATTCCTCGGGCTCGGCGATCCCGGCAACAGCGGCATCGGCGGCGACCTCTACGCCGTGGTGTGGGATCCGCGCACGCGTCAGCTCCACGGCCTGAACGCCAGCGGCCGATCGCCGCGCGGCATGACGCTCGATGCGCTGACGAGCCGCGGCCTCACGCAGATTCCGGCGACAGGTCCGCTCGGTATCAGCGTCCCGGGGTGCGTCGACGGGTGGTTCACGCTGCACGGGCGATTCGGATCGCTCCCGATGGCGCGCCTGCTCGCACCGACGATCGCCTACGCGCGCGACGGCTTCCCGATCGCACCGGACATCGCCGCCGATTCGAGCCTTCGTCTGAGCCAGCGCCTGCCCGCGGATCCGTCGATGTTCCCGGAACTGCGGCGGCTGTACATGCCCGACGGCCACTTCCCGGCGAAAGGCACCATCTTCAGGAATCCCGCACTGGCCGACAGCCTGGAGCGGATCGCCACAGGCGGACGCGACGCGTACTACAAGGGACCGATCGCGACGGCGATCGCGGCGCACGTCAAGGCGCGCGGCGGCTTCCTCTCGACAGACGATTTCGCACACCACACCTCCGAATGGGTCACGCCCGTGAGCACCATGTACCGCGGTCACCGCGTGTGGGAACTGCCGCCCAACACGCAGGGCAGCGCCGTACTCCAGATGCTGAACGTGCTCGAAGGCGTGGACGTCGCGCGCACGGGGTTCGGCAGCGCCGATCACGTGCACTGGTTCACCGAGGCCAAGAAGCTGGCATTCGAGGATCTCGCCGCCGCATACGCCGACGTACCGTCCATGCGTGTCCCCGTCGAGCGGCTCCTGTCGAAGGAGTACGCCGCCGAACGTCGCGCGCTCGTGAAACCCGATCGTGCCGGTGTCTATCGATCGGGGTTCCCCGTCGACAGCCATACGGTGTACCTCACCACGGCGGACAAGGACGGCATGATGGTGTCGCTCATCCAGAGCAACTCGCTGTCGTTCGGGTCGCTGGAAGTGGTAGACGGTCTCGGCTTCGCGCTGCACGACCGCGGCATGTGGTTCGAGCTCACGCCCGGACATCCCAACGTCTACGCGCCGGGCAAGCGCCCCTTCCACACCATCATCCCGGCGTTCGTGACCAGAGACGATGAGCCGTACATCAGTTTCGGGCTGATGGGCGGCGACATGCAGCCGCAGGGACACGTGCAGATTCTGATGAACCTCATCGACTTCGGAATGGACCTGCAGGAAGCCGGCGACGCGCCCCGCATCTATCACAGCGGCTCGTTCGCGCGCGGGGGCCACGTCGACAACGCGGGCGAGCTCAACCTGGAGTCGGGCTACTCGACGGACACCATCCGCGAACTGCAGCGCCGCGGTCACAAGGTGGCGCACGCCTACGGCATGTACGGCGGCTACCAGGCCATCATGCGCAAGGGCGGCGTGTATTACGGCGCGTCAGAGAGCCGCAAGGACGGCTACGCCGCGGGATTCTGAGCGGGCCGGGCTTGCTTGGCCCGTTCGCCAGGGGCCGAAGCCCCTGGCCTCCATGCGATGACCGGTTGACCGTTGCCGGTTGCCCGTTGCCGGTCTATCGCTCCGACGCGTCGACCATGGCGCGCAGCGTCTCCGCTCGGGCACGCGCCGTGGGGTCCGTCATCAGGGTGTCGACCGGGATCGGGCAGGCCCAACTCCAGTTCTCGGGGCCGACGGTCGCGGGCACGTTGATACGATCGCGCCAGCCGAAGACGTCCTGGAGCGGGAACACGACGAGCTCCGACGAGGACTGCAGCAGCACCTCCAGCAGCGCCTCCCTCACCACATCGTCATAGGGCCGATCGGGTGCGATGGCCTTGTCCTCGAGACCAGGGATCGCGAGCAGCGCCGCGCGTTCGTCGATCGACGCGTCGTCCCACCAGTCGGCCATCATGTCCGTGTCGTGCGTCCCGGACGTCGCGAGCGACGAGGCGACGTAGTGCGCGGGGTCGTGGAACGGGTGGCCCTCGGCATGCCAGTCGCGCTCCCAGCGCAGCACCTTGTAGCCGGGTAGCTGGAGCCGAGCCACCGACTCGCGGACGAAGTCCGGGATCGTGCCGAGGTCTTCCGCGATGAGCGCCGCACCCGCGCTCCCGAACGCGGCGATGACGTCCTCACCGAGCCGGAGTTGGTCGTCCTCGGACTCCGGCATGAAGTGCGGTGCCTCGCCGTCGAGCGGACGGTTGTACGTGCGATAGAAGCCGACGAGATGATCGATGCGGAAGCCGTCGAACATGTCGGCCATACGCCTGCCGCGCGCATGCAGCCACGCGAACCCGTCGGCACGCATCGCGTCCCAGCGGTAAACCGGCAAGCCCCAGTCCTGACCCGTCTCGGAGAACGCGTCGGGCGGCGTCCCCACCGTCGCGTCGCGCGAGAACAGCGCCTGGTTGGCCCACACGTCAGCACTGTCGGCGCTCACCATGAACGGCAGATCGCCCACGAGCGCGATGCCGTCGAGCGCGCGGCGCGCGGCCATCCACTGCTCCTGCGCAATCCACTGCGTCCAGCACACGTCGAGCAGCGCATCGGCGTGCACCAGACGCGCGGTAGTCATCGCGCCGGCATCGCGCGTGGCAAGCGCCTCTGGCCACTCCCACCACGGACGAGCGTCGTGGTGATCGTGCAGCACGCGGAACAACGCGTAATCATCGAGCCACCAGTGCTGGTCCGTGATGAACGCCTGGAGCGCCTTCGCGCGCGGCGTGTCGATCGCCCACTCGGTGAGCCTGAAGCGCTCGAACGCGCGACGCAGCACGACATCCTTGATCGCTGTCGTCTCGACGTACGGCACCACCGGCGACGCGTTGAGATCCGCGCGGCGCTCGAAGGCGCCGGCAGGAAACGCCGACGCCCCGAGCGCCTGCACGTCGGGCACATCGTCCACGGCGATGTAGAGCGGCTCGATGGCCATGGCGCTCAGCGCCGAATACGGCGAGGTCTGCCCCGTCGCCATGTCGTTGACGGGAAGAACCTGCAGCAGCCTGAGACCGGCGGCGCGCAGCCATGGCGCGAGACGGGCGAGGTCGGCGATGTCGCCGATACCCCAGCTCCGTGTCGAGCGAGCCGCGAACAGGGGAAGCAGGAGGCCGGCGCGACGGCCGAGTGATGCGTAAGTAGATACCATCAGGTGAACTGGAGCAGCGGCAGCGTGCAGAGGACGTCGAGGCCCTGCCGCAGGTCGGCGGCGGGCGTGAGAAGGCTCACCACCAGATACCCGTCGTGCGGCAGGTCGTAGAAGTAGCCGGGGTGCACGAGCACGCCACGTTCGAGCAGCGCGAGCACGAGCGTGGCCGCGTCGGCCACCTCGGGCACACGCAGCACGACGCTCCAGCCGCCGTCGGGCACGCGCACGTCGAAGGCCGAACCTGCGAGCCTGGCAGTGATGAGCGCGAGGTTCCCGGCCAGGCGCGCCTGGATCTGTTGCCGCACGAGGGCACCCTGCTCCAGCAGCGCCGGCACGGCGAGCTGGACGGGCGTCGAGACCGACAGGTACGTGTCGGCGATGACCTCCAGCGCGTCGAGCGCCGCGCGTCGTCGTGTGTCGCCACCGCTCACGCGGATCCACCCGAGCTTGGCCTGCGGCAGGCCCACGAGCTTCGAGAGGCCATTCAACCTGAACGTCAGGACGTCCGATGATATGGGCGTCACGAAACGGTCGCGACCGCCGAGCGGATAGTCGGCAAACACCTCATCGACGATGAGCGCCAGGCCGTGCCGGCGGCATGTGTCCGTGAGCACGTCCCACTCGTCTGGTGTGGGGACGCTGCCCGTCGGATTGTTCGGCGCCACGACGATGAGGGCGCGCGTCCGTGGCATGATGCGCGCGGCGAGATCGACCTCGTCGAGCACCCACCGGCCCGCATCGCGGCACGTGTAGCGCTCGACGGTCACGGCGTCGAGTTGCGCGAGGTGCTCGAACAACGGGTAACTCGGACAGGGAACGAGTACGCTGTCGCCAGGATTGCAGAGCAGCTTGAACAGGTGCGAGTACGCTTCGCTGGTACTTGCCGTGAGGATCAGGTCATCGGGCGACCCGGGCTCGCCCATGGCCGCATACCATCCGGTGACGGCTTGGCGGCCGAACCGCAGGCCGCGCGGGTCTGGCTCGTATCGCAGGCCGGCGGCGTTCGACCACGGGGCGGTCAGCGTTTCCGGATATGCCACCCCAACCGTCGTAGGATTGGAGACGGTCAGGTCCAGAATCGGATCGGGGCGCGCGCGCCGTCCCGCCATGGCGGCTGCCAGTGGCGTCGGCACGAGCGAGGCGGGCAAGCGGGTCGAGAACACGGCCTCCGGCAGCTTACCACTCGGGATCCGGCCAACCGCCGCCCCTCGACAATCAGGGCCTGAGCGCCCGGGAGAACGCGTATGCGCACGTTGAAGCTGGCAGTACTGGCCCTTGTCGCGACGTGGACCGTCGCCTGCATCTCGGTGGACTCGGTGATCAAGGTCAAGGCCGACGGCACGGGCACCATCGAGCAGACGATGCTGGTCAACGCGTCGGCCATGGGAATGATGTCGATGATGGGCGGCGACGACAAGGACGCGGCCAAGAAGGTCGATCCCGCCACGATGTTCTCGAAGGAGAAACTCGCCGCCGAAGCGGCCAAGCTCGGCGAGGGCGTGACGTTCGTGTCGAGCGAACCCGCAACATCCGGCGAGATGTCCGGCGTCAAGGCCATCTACGCGTTCAAGGACTTCAACGCGCTCAGGATGACGACATCGCTGCCAGACATGGAGAAGGTTGGCGGGAGCAGCGGCTCGGGCAAGGGCGAACGTCTGCCCATGGTCCTCACGCGTCGCGGCGACACCGCCCTCATCACGCTCGACCTGCTCGATCAGATGGGGAAGGCCGACGCGAAGAAGTCAGGAGAGGCAAAGGCCGAGGGCAAGCAGGAGATGCCGAAGGAGATGATGGCCATGTTCGCCCCCATGTTCAAGGACATGCGCGTGGCGATCTCCGTCGAGCCCGTCGGCACGCTCGTGCGCACCAACGCCACGCACGTCCAGGGTAAGCGCGTGACGCTGTTCGATGTCGCCTTCGGCGAACTCTTCGCCGACCCGCAGGGCATGGAGAAGCTAGAAGCACTCGGCGATTCGCCGTCGATCGATCAGCTCCGGACGGCCCTCAAGGGCATGAAGGGGATCAAGATCAACGACGTCGAGAAACTCGAAATCGAACTCAAGTAGGCAGGGCGCAGCCGTTCACACCAGAGCGCTTGTGAGGTACTGGGGCGGACGACGGGCCTTGGCGCGCTGTTCGTACGCGTAGGCGATCCCGAGCAGCGTGCCTTCGGACCAGGCAGGCCCCATGAACGACACGCCGATGGGCAGGCCGCGGATGTGGCCGCACGGAACGGTGATGTTCGGATAGCCGGACACGGCAGCGGGCCCGGAACTCCCACCGGTGCCCGCGTCGCCGTTCACCAGGTCGATCAACCACGCCGGGCCGCCGCTCGGCGCCATCACGGCATCGAGACGCGACGCGGCGAACACGCGATCGAGGCCCTCGGTGCGTGAAAGACGCGCGGCCGTTGCCTTCGCCGTCAGGTAGGCCTTCTCGGTGAGCGGCCCTTTCGCCTGCGCGGCGATGAGCGTCTCCTGACGGAAGTACGGCATCTCCTCCGCCGCGTGCGCTTCGTTGAACGCGATGACGTCGGCAAGCGTCTTCATCGGCGCGCCGGGCCCGAGCGACGCCAGGTATGCGTCGACGCCCGCCTTGAACTCGTAGAGCATCAACTGGAACTCGGCAGCGCCGAACTTGCCGCGTGTCGACAGCTCGGTCTTGTCCACGATCGTCGCGCCGCCGTCTTCCAGCACCTTGATGACCTCTTCCATCGCCGCGCCCACGCGTGCGTCGGATCCGAAGAACTCGCGCATCACGCCGATGCGCTTGCCGCGCAGCGCGTCCATCCGGAGGAACGCCGTGTAGTCGGATGCCACGCGCTGCCCCTTTGTCGCGGGGTCGCGGGGATCTGGCCCCGCAAGGACCTGGAGCAATGCCGCCGCGTCGGAGACGGTGCGCGTCATCGGGCCCGCGGTGTCCTGCGTCGCCGAGATCGGGATGATGCCGCTGCGGCTCACGAGGCCGACCGTCGGTTTGAGGCCCACGAGACCGTTGCGTCCTGATGGACAGATGATCGAGCCGTCCGTCTCGGTCCCCACCGCCACGGCACACAGGCTCGCGGCGGCCGCCGCGCCGGATCCCGAACTCGATCCGCACGCGTTGCGATCGAGCGCGTAGGGATTGCGCGTCAGGCCGCCACGACCACTCCAGCCGCTCGTCGACTTGCTCGATCGGAAGTTGGCCCACTCGCTCAGGTTGGTCTTGCCGAGCAGCAGCGCGCCCGCGTCGCGCAATCGCGTCACGAGCCCCGCGTCGGCCAGCGGCTTGGCATCCACCAGCGCCAGCGACCCGGCCGTCGTCTTCATCGCGTCTGCGGTGTCGATGTTGTCCTTGAGCAGCACGGGGATGCCGTGCAGCGGTCCGCGCACGCGACCGGCGCGCCGCTCCTGATCCAGACGGTCGGCGATGTCGAGGACGTCGGGGTTCACTTCGATCACGCTGTTGAGACCGGGCCCCTGTCGATCGATCGCGTCGATGCGCCGGAGATACGCCTGCGTGATGGCGCGTGCCGTCACGGCACCCGTCTCCTGCGCGCGGCGCAGGTCTTCCACGCTGCGTTCGACCACATCGTCGCCGACCGTCAGCGCGACGCTCGAGATGCGATCGGGCGGCTGCGCGATCGACGACTGCGCGTGTGCCGATCCGCCGCCGGCGAGTGCCGCGCCACCGATGACGGAATGCTGGAGGAACTGCCGGCGGTCCATGGAGGCGGATGTTACAATTCCCGCCTTTCGGAGGCCAACATGACGTCCCGTTGCCTGGCGCGCGTGCTGCTCGCGTCGCTGTCGTTCGTCGCACTCGCCGCGTCGTCGTCCCCCGTCGCGGCGCAGGGCACCGCCCCCTCCACGACGACACCGTCGATCGCCGACCGCACGCGCGGGTGGACGAAGATGGACGGCTTCGTACCGCTCTATTGGGACGAAGCCACAGGACGCCTGTATCTCGAGATCGCCAGGTTCGATCGCGAGTTGTTGTACCAGGTCTCGCTGCCGGCCGGCATCGGATCGAATCCCATCGGGCTCGATCGCGGACAGCTCGGGGATACCGCCGTCGTGACCTTCCAGCGCGTCGGGCCGAAGGTGCTGCTCACGCAGGCCAACCAGCGATTCCGCGCGCTGAGCGCGGATCCCGCCGAACGACAGGCAGTGGCCGACTCGTTCGCGCGATCGGTGCTGTGGGGCTTCAAGGTCGAGGCCGCTGACGGCGACCGCGTGCTCGTCGACGCAACGGACTTCGTGCTGCGCGACGCGCATGGCGTGATCGATCGCCTGCGCGGAGCGAACCAGGGCGCGTACCGTGTGGACGCGAGTCGCACGGCCTTCCATCTGCCTCGCACGAAGGCCTTCCCGAAGAACTCGGAGGTCGAGGCCATCGTCACGCTCGTCACCGACGGCGCGCCGGGTCCGCTGGTGCGGCAGGTTGCTCCGACGGCAACGTCGCTCACAGTGCGGCAGCATCACTCGTTCGTCGAACTGCCCGATCTCGCCACGCACACGTACCGGCCGCGCGCGGCCGATCCGCGTACGGGCGGCATCGACATGACGTTCCACGATTACGCGTCACCGATCACGGATCCGATCGAGAAGCACTGGGTCCTGCGCCATCACCTGCAGAAGACGAATCCGTCAGCCGCTGTCAGCGACGTGGTCGCGCCGATCGTCTATTACGTGGACAACGGCACGCCGGAGCCGATCCGGAGCGCACTCGTCGAAGGCGCGCAGTGGTGGGCCGCGGCGTTCGAGGCTGCCGGCTTCAGGAACGGATTCCAGGTACGCGTCCTGCCCGCCGACGCCGATCCGATGGACCTCCGCTACAACATGATTCACTGGGTCCACAGGTCGACGCGCGGCTGGTCGTACGGCGCCGCGGTGACCGATCCGCGCACGGGCCAGATCCTGAAGGGCAACGTCAGCCTCGGGTCGCTGCGCGTGCGGCAGGACATCATGATCGGGACGGCCCTCACGAGCCTGGCCACCGACGATGACCCGCTGCGCTGCATGGCCGGCGACGCGCCCGACGCGGAGTATCTGGCGGCGCTCGATCCCGCAACAGACGTGACGGCCATGGCGCTCGCGCGCATCAGGCAGTTGTCCGCGCACGAAGTGGGCCACACGCTCGGCTTCTCGCACAACTTCGCGGCCAGCACGTACGGGCGTGCGTCAGTGATGGATTACCCATCGCCGATGGCCCGCATCGTCGACGGAAAGATCGACATGTCCGATGCGTACGGCGTCGGCGTGGGTCCGTTCGACGTCTTCGCCGTGAAGTACGCGTACGGCCAGTTCGCACCCGGGACGAATGACGCGGCCGCTCTCGCAGCGCTCGTCGACGAAGCCACGAGCAGGGGCATGCTGTACATCTCCGATACCGATGCGCGACCCCCCGGTGCGGCGCATCCGCTCGCGAGCCTGTGGGACAACGGCACCGATCCCGTGGAGAGCCTGAAGCACGAGATCGCGGTGCGCGCGATTGCGATGCGCGGTTTCGACGTGACGCACATCCCGGAGGGCCGGTCGCTCAGCTTCCTCGAACAACAGTTCCTGCCGCTGTACTTCCATCACCGGTACCAGGTGCAGGCCACGGTGAAGTCAGTGGGCGGACAGTATTACTCGTATGCCGTCCGCAAGGGTGGCGCGCCAGTGCCAGAGTCGACGCGCATCGTGCCGCCGGACGTGCAGCGTGCGGCACTCGATGCGCTGCTCACGACGCTCACGCCAGATGTGCTCGTCGTACCCGATCGCATCCTCGCGCTGCTCCAGCCACGCACCGATGCATTCGGCGGGTTCAACACGGAGCTCTTCCCGCGACGCACGGGCCTCACGTTCGACCCGGCGTCCGCGGCGTCCATCGCTGCCGACATGACGATTGCGGGCCTGCTCAACCCCGAGCGCGCCGCGCGGATCGTCGAGTTCCACGCGCGCGACGCGAAGCAGTTGCAACTGCGCGACGTCATCAACGCGATCGGACGTGCGGTCAGAGGCGACATGAGCCGCGAGAGTACGACGGCGCTCGCGCAGCGTGCGGCGCAGTCGGTGTTCGTGATGCGGTTGATGGATCTGGGCGTGAACGAGAACGCCTCGTCCGACGTCCGCTCCATCGCGCAGCGCGCCGTGGCGGGTCTGCCGATGATGCTGTTCCCAGAGGGCCAGGCCACGCCCGAGTGGGTGGCGCACAAGGTCGCCGTGCAGCGCGACGTCGAGCGCTACGCCCAACGCCCGTACTCCCCCTACACGCCCCAGAAACCGCTGGCCACGCCGGCCGGAGATCCGATCTGACCACGCCGGCCATCCCTCACTTCCCGTCGGCGAGGTTCACTCTTCTGACGATCGGTTTCTGCAGCGTCTCGACGGCGGCGGGGACGCCGGGGGCGGTGAAGCGGTGGGTCTGGCTGTTGGCGACGTAGTAGAAGCCGTCGCCGACGATCACGCCGGCTGTCGGCATGTCGTGGTCGGGCAGGTTCGCGTCGAGGACATCCACGGCGCGCACGTTGAGGCCGTCGGCCGTGAGCCGCAGTCTCATGACGCGCGCCAGCTTCGGCAGGCCGCTCTGCACGGCGATGAGATCGCCGCGATGGCTGGCGAGCCCGTCGATCCCGACGAGCGTGAGCGACGGAGCGTGACCGACGGGGCTGACCTCACGCGTCCGCATGTCGACCCGCGACAGCCCTTCGATGTGCGCGACGTAGAGCGCGCGGCCATCGCCGCTCCACGCGAGTCCGCGCGGCTGGAGATGCGTGCCGAGACTCACGAACGGTTCGATGGCGCGCGTGCCGGGCTTCCAGCGATACAACGCGCCGGTACGTCCGTCGGTCAGGTAGAGCGTGCCGTCGGGCGCCTGCACGATGTCGGTGAGCAGGTGCCCGCCCGGGGCCGCAGGCGGCGCGAGACGCATGACCTGCCTGCCGGACGACAGCTGCAGCCGATGCAGGAACGCCTGCCCTTCCGCATCCTCGCCGTAGCCCTGCATCGTGCGCTCTCCGGCGCTCAGCACGTAGAGCGCGCCACGCACGTTGTCGGCCACGAGGCCGCGCACGCCGAGGAATCCTGCTTCGCGAAACGTCGCGTAGTCCGCGATGCGACCGTTGATCTCGTCGACCACCACGACCTTGCGCTTGTGGAGGCTGCCGACCAGGAAGCGTCGCGATCCCCTGTCGTACGTCATCGCGTCTGGGAAGAAATCGGGCTCGTTGAGCCGGAAGGCGACGACGCTGTGCTCGGCGGGAGCGACGACCGCCTGCAGCCGCGCCTGCCATGCGGGCCACGCCTGTTGATCGCGCAGCGTCTCGAACGCGGGCGAGACGAGCACATCTGCCGCAACGCCCTTGTCGGCGAGCAGGCCCAGTGCGTCGAACGCTTCGCGGTAGCGCTCCGCGAGCGTGTATGCACGCACCTGCGCGTAGAGCAGGAATGGGTGATTGGGTGGCGCACGGCGCGTCGCCCGCTCGACGGCCTCGACTGCCGCCCTGGCGTCGCCGCCGTCGATCGCGACGACCGCCGCGTCGTACAGCGCCGGCCACTCGGGTGCGTCAGCCGCGTCGCCGGCACGCACCGCCGTGCCCGCAAGCATCCCGACCACGACGATCCACGCCCAGCGACGCACGATCTCGATTGTAGCCGCCGGTGAGCGGAGGCGCCTGGACGCACGCCAGAGGCGTCAGCCCCTTCGACTATTGCGTCGGGCGCAGGAGCTGCCTGAACGTCAGCGTGTTGATGTCGCGGAACATCGGCGTGCGCGGGGGCAGCATCGACGGCACGAGGAACTCCTCGTCGAACGCGACGCTGCGGTCCGGAGGGCTGTACACGTTGCGGCAGCACTTCCACGTACCGACGGACTGCCGGCTCGTGAAGAGACTGATCATCGAGCCGCGATAGTTGAAGATCGCGGAACCCCAGTTCTCGACAAACCGCATGAAGTTGTGCGCACCGCCGTCGGATCCGTAGTTGGCGGCGTCGAGACCGTTGTTGTTCGGGAACGGGAAGTTGATGCCCTTGCCCGAGATCACGCCCATTCGGTACCACGTGGTCGCGGCCGTGCGCGCGGCGTGGTTGTGCGGCGTGTTGAAGGAGTTGGCGTCGTTCCAGTTGCGCGACAGGAGCGTGACGGCGTCGGCGATGATGGCAGCGGACCTGTGGTTGCTGCCGTTGAAGCCATTGGAGTTGCACGATGCCGTCGGCAGGCCGCAGGCGTTGTAGTTGCCCTGCACGTAGACCGGGTTCTCGGAGGCCACCGTCAGGCCCTGCGGGCCGTTGGACGGCAACTGGTTGAGCCCACCGTTGACGAGCTTCAGGGCCCTGCGGAAGAACACGGCGCGATTGGCGCGCGCGACGCCGGAGTTGACGCGGCTTCCCCATACGTTCACGCCGTTGTTGATCGGGCTGCCGGCGCCCCAGGGGGTCGTGGCGCCGACGCTCAGCGGATTGATCACCGTGTACGGGATGACGGGCGTGTTGCCATAGGTCTGGAGGGTTCCGTTCCCGTTCATGTCTTCGCCGGTCTGGAGCGAGCCATTCGGCGTACTCGTCGAGTCGGTGTTGATGAAATCCTCCCAGCCGTACTCGCCCGTCTCGACCCCAGCGTTGCTGTTGTTACGTCTGTCGGAGAAGTACACCACGTAGCCCGTCTCGTCCTGGGAGCCCGACCCACTCGTCCCGACGTGTCCCAGCAGCCAACGCCGGTAGTTGTTGACGTCGAACTCGACGTAGTGCATCACGCCACCGAGGTACATGTCGTTCTGCGACGTCGACTCGGCGTCGCGACGGAGTCCTTCGCGGGGGTCGTACAGCGTGTTGGGCCAGAAGTCCGTGCGCGGCGCACTCGTCGCCGCGCTACCGCAGGTCCCTGTCGCGGGGCCTTCCTTCACGCGCTGGATGCGGATGACCGCGTTGGGGTGCACGTCCGAGCACGAAGCCCAGAGGTTCCTGCCCGAGATCCCGAGCGAGAGGATCTCGTTGGTCACATCGGTCCAGGTACCGGCCGTGTCCTGCTTGTTGATCAGGATGAAGCCTCCGGTCAGCGCCGTACCGTTGGCAGACCGGTAGCCCTGGCGCTGATTGCCGTTCGATCCGGCCAGCGGGAAGCCCCCCGCCGCCACCGGAAGACTGGCCGTCTCGAGCGAAACGGGCGTCCCGACGACGTCGGGCAGCGACGTCAACTGTGCCGGCGTGTCGGATAGCAGGATGCGCAGCGACGCCAGGTTGAAGAAGCGCTGCGGCCTGAGCGTCGGCGGGTCCGGCGCGAGGGGGTTCGGCCTGCGGATGATGTCCACGGGCTCCGCGCCATCGCTCACGAGCGGGAGTTCGAGCGTGCGCGCGCCGGTGTTACCGGTCTTGATGTAGCCGTTGTAGTTGCTGTTGCCCAGCGAGAGGGACGTCCAGTTCGTGTTCGCCGCGGAGCCGAGCGTGCCCGTGAGGCTGCCCTCGTTCATGGCAAGGTTGCGGCACGACGCCATCCCGGCTGGCGGCGGCTGGCACCCGGCGGCCTTGGCCATCCTGATGGTGCCCGTATACGAGGAGGCCGACCTCCCGTTGGCGAAGTGCGTCCTGACGATCTCGCCCACCGCCGTCACACGGTCGGCCAGGGTCAGCGTCGTGCCTGCGACCGACGCGATGAAGATGTTCTGGTTGCTGTGCACGCGGCCGCCGAACGCATAGTCGTTGGCGTGGAACGACAGGTTGTTCTCCGAGAAGATGCCGAACTGGAACACGGGGACGCCAACGGTCTGCATCGTTCGGCGCATCCGGACTTCCCCTCCCGTGAGTGAGCGGGCCGTGACGGTGATCTCGTAGGGCGTCAACAGGCCCACCAGACCCTGGAAGGGGCCGGCGGGCACCTGTCGCGTGACGGTCGGCCGCGCCTGCACGCGATAGCCCGACCCTGCAGTACCGCCGGGCGCCGTGAACGCGAATCCGTCGATCACGGGAGGATCGGCCTCGAGCGACGCCAGTACCGCGCCGTCGGGGCTGTAGTTGCCGCCGAGGAAGACGTCACCAAGGTCGGACGTGAGCTTCTCGATGCCGGCATGCGCCGCGGCGTAGGCCTGTGTCTGGTCCCGGTTGAGGCCGCCGCTCTGCTGGTCACCAATCACGACGGCGATGAAGCCGACCATGATGGCCGAGATGAGCATCATGACCATGATGGTGGACAGCAGCGCCATGCCGCGCTCACTCGACCGGAGGACGGCTGGCGCGCTTGGAAAATGGGGTCGACTGGACATGGACGGGGTCCTCATGAATAGCGATCCACGAGCGCGAGGCTTCGCAGGCTGACCTGCGTGTTGAGCGTGTTGCGGAGAAACTGTCGTGTCTTGGGATGCCGCTGAGAGGAGCGCCCCATGAGGTGCACGTTCACCTTGCGGATCTGGTTGGACGAACAGGCCAGCGGCGCACACGCGCCGGTTCCGGCGATGTCCGAGGTATCCAGCGCGACGTCGGTCGGATTGCCGACATCGTCGATGAGGTCGTATGTCAGCAGGAGACTGTCGATGGAGAACGCGACCACCGTTGGAGGCCTGGCGTTGATACGACGCATCAACCGGAACCCGGTCTCCATGGGAGTGGGGTCGATGTAGTAGGTGACCATGCGGATCCGTGTCGCCACCGACGGCACCACCATCTGCCCGCACGGGTTGGGCGGTGGAAGCTCACAGGCGGCCGTCTCCGGAACGAGGCTGACGTAGTGGGCCAGCGTACCGATCACGCCGACCCCGGTCTGGTTCAGGTTCATCGGATCGTTCACGTCGAAATACACCGTGTTGTTCACGATCCGGCTCACGTACTTCAAGGTGCTCATCGACTGCTTGGTCAGCATGATCAAGTCGCCGACCTGCAGGTTGTCGCGCGCCACATCGGGGTTGTCGCTGATGTTCAGCGTCGGCACGACCGTCATGTCCGTCGCGTTCAGGGCGCTGAGCTGGACACCCTCGAACGCGCTGTCGGCGCCGATCGCCGTCACCATGTCGGTCGGCGCGAGGTTCACGTCGGGCCCGAGCGCCGGCCCGGACGTCAGCGCCGGGAGCGCCACCAGCGCGGGATCGAACTGATAGACGATCGTGTTCGGGCTGTTTGCCGGGTCCAACGGTCCCGGCCGACGGACTGGCGTCGCGCCGGCCCCCGAAGGAATCCCGACCACGCGCCCGGCGGGCAGCCCCTGCCCCGTCTGCAGGAGATCGCGGATGATGAGATCCATCGCGACGCGCAGATTCTGGTTGGTCGTCGTCGTGAGCGACACCGTGTCCTTCGCGACCGAGACGTCCATCATCACCGACATCACGCCGGACATCACCACGACCATCACCGCCATGCTGAAGACGAGCTCGACCAGCGAGAAGCCCGCCTCGTGATTCTTCTTCGATGTGTAGTCAGCCATGGCGTCAGGAGTAGTTGGAGATGAATGTCGTGAGACGGTACGTCCGCTCGATGGCACCGACGCGATAGCGAACGCTGACGCGAACCTGGCGCAGCGAGTTGCTGAGGTCGCAAATCTCGATCTGACGCCAGTACTGCGTCAGTGATTCTTCCCTGTCGTCGGCGGTTCCTGCCTCTCCGTCAGGACCTGGGTGGCGGATGACCTCGACGTCTCCGTCGTCGGCGGTGTTGACCAGGCCGTCAGCGCCGGGGGTGAGCAGACCACCGGCCTGCTCACCCTCCAGGAACACACCGGCGGTCGTCGAGTTCCAGCCGGTCGGTTGGGCAACGCCCTGGCACATGCGCGGGGTCGCGTCGTTCCGGATCTCATGCCAGGCGAGGACGCGCGTGTCGCGCGCCGTGTGCACGGACTCGATGGCCTCGCGTGCCTTCTCCCGGGCAATCAGATTGGCCGAGGACGTCGACACGTTGGACATGCCCATCACGAAGACCTGAGCGAGTCCGAGCATCGCCGTCGACAGCAGCAGGAGGGCCACGAGGGCCTCAAGCAGGCTGAACCCACTCTCGTCGGTCGCACGCGATCGAGATGGTGACGTCATATCAGTCAACCCAGTTCGCGCCATTCCAGCTCCAGTCACGCAGAAGCGCCGTCGCACCGAAGATCGTGAGGGCACGCGACGTGAGGGGGTCGTCCCTCCTCGCCATGAACACCGTCCCGTTGACCACGTCGCCGCTCTGCGAGACGAGCGTGCCCTCCGACGTGAATTGCCAGGGTTGTCCGCCCGTGAACTCGATGGCGTCACCGATCGGGGCGAACCCGTCCGGCGTGTCGGGCACACCGGCATCGAAGCGGCGGAACTCCATTCCCTGCGACACGGTGGTCTGCGACACGAGGGTCGTGCCCGTCACGATGATGTTGCCCAGACCGTCGACGCCCAGGTCGTCGCGGCGCACTTCGACGATGTTGGGCGTCACGAACGTGATCGTCATGTTGCGACGCTCCGTGATGGCTCGCTCCCTGGCCGTTCGCAGCGCCGCCATCAGCTCGGAACTGCCGGAGTCGGCGCGTGCCAGGCTGACGGCCAACGGCGTCACCAGCACCGCCATCGCCAGCAGGACGCCGACGATCGCCCCGACGATGAGCACTTCGAGGAGGGTGAAGCCCGCCGTGGACCGGAGGTCGGTAGTCGTGAATCGCATGGACAACTCGCCACTGCCAGTAAGGCAAGAGCCGTACCAGCGAGCCCAGCCGACGCAATACGGGCCGGTCGGCACGCGTGCGGCGCGGCCGACCGGCCCGGGATCGATCAGAGTTGTCGCGCGACCTACGGATTCTGTAATTCGCTCGTCGACAGGCCGTTCTGCGAGAGCGCCAGCACCCAGTCCGTGCGCACCTCGAAGTAGCCGGCCACGAAGTTCCCGAGATTCGGCTGCTCTCCGCGCCCTCCGGTGATCGCCTCGAAGAACCCATGATTGGCCCGCGCGAACTCGCGAATCGTCACGTCGTGGCGGCCGGCTTCGCGCACGGCCTGTTCCATGCGCGCCTTGTGCACCTTCGGCGGCACCACGCTGTCGAGCTCGCCATACAACACCAGCATCGGTACCTGAAGACGCTTCAGCACGGGCAGCGGGTCATACGAGAACACGTGGTCCCAGTGCCACCGCAGCGAGTCGAGCGACCCGGGCGCGTTGACGTACGACAGCCAGCCCGCGCGCGCGCCCACGGCCATCGCGTGTTCCAGCCGCGACCAGCCCTCACCCGTGCGCGCGACCTCGAACTTCTGATCCATGAACGCCACGGCCTGCGCGATGGCCTCGCCCTTCTGTCCGTCTGCGCGCATGGACGTCTCCACGCGCAGGCGCTCGTGCTCGCGCGGCGTGAGCACAGGCGCCGACTCGACGATCACGAACGCGACGTCGCGCGACTTCACGGCGGCGAGCGGCGCAACCCAGCCACCAAGGCTCATGCCGTGGACCCCGATGGCCGATGACCGGATCTCCCGGCGTGTGCGCAGGTAGCGCACGCCCGCGAGCGCGTCGTCCGCGAGGTCGTCGAAGGTGGCGCGCGCCCATCGTCCCGTCGAGAGACCCGTGCCGCGCTTGTCGGTGATGAGCACCGCCACGCCGTTGCGCGCGAAGTGATCGGCGAACGGCCGCAGCGTGTCGCGCGTGACGGCCCCGGAGCCATGGATCATGACCACCGCCGGGTGCGGTCCCGGGGTGACAGGGAGCAGCAGGCTGCCGGCGATGCTCGCGTCGCCGCTCGCATAGCGCACGGGGACCTCGTCGTAGAGGTGGCGTCGCCCGGCAACGACCCGCCGCCCACGACGCTCGACCGTCAGCGACGTCGCGCGACCCGCGGCGTCACGCGACGCGCGCAGGCGCAGCACGACGGGGAATCCCGTCGACACCGACGGGCCGGCGACGAACTCGTCAGGCCCGAGAGCGAAGAGCGCGCCGGTCCGGCCCGTTTCGTAGTCGACGTACACGGGGCGTTCCTGACCCCTCGCCACCAGCAGCACCTTGCCTGGCGCCCATTCGTACGTTCCGTACACACCGGCCATGTCGGCGTCGGTCACCGGAGCGGTACGAAGCAGCGTGAAGCGCGTCTGCGCGTACCCCTGGCGCACGCTGCCCGTCACGCGGCCAGGGCTGTCGAAGCGGCCGTCGAACTGCAGGTTCCCATCGAGGCCCGGGATCTCGAAGGCCAACCTGCGCCCGTGCTGCGACACGTTCGTGAGTGCGATGCCCGCCTCGCCGCGCTGCGGCAGATCGATGGTGCCCGCGAGCGCGGGCTCGCGGGTGAACGTCGCGTCGAGCACCACGGTGGTGTTGCGATTCTCGAAGCCGCCGATCCAGTGTCCCGCGAGGTCGGGCCCGGCACTGCGTGCGGTGTCCGGCGTGAGAAGCAGAGTCGAGAGTACGAGTCCCGATCGAAGCCTGGCAGCGAGTGGCATCGCGTCCTCCGTGAAGTGCCGTTGTGGCCGGAAGACGATGCGGCGCAACAGCCGTTCGCGGGTTTGACGCAGACGGGACGGCGCGTGTGACGGCACGGCGGGGAGGAATGCCGAATGACGAATGCCGAATGTCGGGCACCCACAAGGGGTGCCCCTACATGGAGGAACAGGCGTAGGGGCGGCCCTTGTGGCCGCCCGTTGGGAGCCCGTGCGACTTTCGCGCTACGGGAGGGGCAGGTCCAGTCGCTTCACGAGGGCGACATAGCCCGGGTGCGCCCGGAGGCGACGGAAGATGGGATGGACGTTGATCGACGGGACGCCGCGCCCGTACTGGTCCGCCGCGCGTTCGAGCCAGCGCACCGCCAGGTCATCTTCGCCGAGCGCCGCGGCGAGCATCGCGAAGTCCGTGGCCGGGACGTGACTCGTCGCGGCCTTCGCTTCGAGCGCCCGCCAGACTTCGCGGGCGTCCGCCTCGCGCCCGGCCAGCGCATGGACGATGCCGACGGCCAGCGTGGGCTCGTTTCCGGCTTCGACGCGTGCGGCCCGCGCCGCCGCGAGCGCCTCGTCGAAGCGCCCGAGATCGGCCAGTACCAGCGCGCGGAAGTACTCCGCCAGGCTGTTGGACGGCAGGTACTCGCCTGCGGCGTCGAGCGCGGCGAGCGCGTCCGTCGGCCGGCCGGCGAACATCAGCATCACGCCACGCAGCGCTTCTTCGCGTCCCGGTGTCGACGCCAGCTCGCGCGCGCGGTCCATCTCGGCAAGCGCCTCGTCCACGCGCAGGCGCGACACGAGGAACAGCGCGTAGAGCTGCCGGAGTTTTGCGTCACGTGGATCCAGCGCGATGGCACGCCGATGGCTCGCGTCGGCGCCGTCCCAGTCCCTGTCGTATTGCTCGAGCACGTGCGCAAGCGCCGAATGCGCATCCGCGAGCGTCGGATCGAGCGCGATGGCCTTGACGGCGGCAGCCCGCGCACGCGGCAGCACCGTCTGGGAATCGGCACTGCCATAGATGTGCAGCCGCGTGAGCGCGTGCGCGAGACCCGACCACGCGCCCGCGTACGAGGGGTCGCGCCGGGCCGCCGCGTCGAACCGCTCCACCGCCTGGAGCGCGCCCACGCGCGTCTGCTCCCGCAACAGGACTCGCCCTTCCTCGTGAAGGCGGATCGCCTCCGCATCGAGCGAGTCCACGCCGAGCGGACGACCGACACTCGCGCCAGGGTCCGGCCGACGAACGGCCCAGCCTGCGAACAGCACCATCGCCGCGACCACGAGGCACGCCGTGAGCCACACGCGCGGTCGCCACGCCAGACCGCTGGCATGCAGCGTCGGGGGCGTCGTCGACCGCCGCTCGACACCATCGACGCGTTCGGCGGGATCGTCGACTGGTGATCCGGGCGTCGCGGTATCGGCAGCGGACTCGACCATCACCGTTGCATCGAGTCTGTAGCCGCGTCCCCTGACGGTGGTGATCGGTGCCGCCGCGCCGAGTACACGCCGAATCTCGACGAGGCACTGCACGAGTGAGTCCGGCGTCACGCTCACGTCCGGCCACACGGCCGCGAGCAGATCCATCTGCGAGAGCAGGGTTCCCGGATGACGGGCGAAGTGCAGCAGGACGTCGTACGCCTTCGGGCGCAGGACCACGGGCGTGCCGGCGAGGCGCACCACGCCCGCACGCACATCGATGGTCACGTCGCCGAAGCGGAGCTGATCCACGAGAGATTCGCCTTCGGATCGTCGACGTTTCGTCGCCCCGTCGTTCGACGGTGCGGCGTGCGTCGTCCTGTGCTGTGCGGGGCGAAGTATAGCTCCGAAGGAGGTTCGATCTTGCGCACCGTACGATTGCTCGGCATCACGTCCCTGCTCTGCCTGACGGCGGCCGTCTCATCCGCACAGCTCATCCAGGAACACGTCACGGGACTCCTCTCGCCGGTGCGCACGCTCGCGCTGCCCGGCGGGGCGTTGCTCGTCGCCGAAGCGGGGCGAACGACGGTCAACTCCGGTCGCGTGTCGCTGGTCGACAGGGATCGGCGCCGCTTCACCGTGATCGATCAGCTGCCATCGGGCTTCCATGGTCCGGCCAACGACCCGACAGGCCCGTCGGTCGTGCTGCTCTTCGACAGGCGGTTGTACATCCTGATCGGCAACGGCGACGTCTCGATCGCCGCCGCGGGCGGGATCGAACGCGTCAACCCGTCGCCCTCGTCACCGCTCTTCAGTTCGATCCTGCTGCTGGAACTGCCCGACGATGACGGCGACATCGCGACGGGCTTCCGCTTGCCGCGCTTCGCGCACGAGACGATTGCGCGAGGCGAGGGCGTCTATCTCTCGAATGCCGACGGACGCACGGCACGGCTGTCGCGCGTGGTGGACTTCGTCGACCACGTCCCGATGCCCCGGCCGGACGTGCCCGACAACGTGCAGATCTCGAACACGTTCGCGATGGTCGGCAGCGAAGCGCGGTTCCATGTGACGGATGCCGCGCGCAATCTCGTGTGGACGGTCTCGCTCGCCGATCGGACGCCGGCCGTCGTCGCAACGTTCCCGCCCGTGCCGAACACGGTAGCCGGGCTTGGTCCACCCGTCGTCGATCCGGTACCTGCGTCGATCAGGACGTGGGGCGACGAGTTGCTCGTGTCGTTCCTCTCGGGATTCCCGTTCGGCCCCGGCGCCGCGCGCGTCGCGCGTCTCGATCGCCACACGGGTGAGGTCCGCACGCTGATCGGCGGCTTGCAGACGGCCGTGGACGTCCTCCCGGTGGCGCACGGGCGCGGGCGGTTCTACGTCGTGGAGTACAGCACGAACTTCACGGCCGGCGCTCCGGGACGCCTGCTGCTCGTGGACGATGTCGACCGTGCGCCGCTCGTCATCGCGGAGGGCCTGATGCAGCCGACCAGCGTCAGCCGGAATGGCGCGGGCGATCTGTTCATCACCGAGATCACCGCCGGCCGCATCGTGCGCATCGTCGCACCGGAGTGAGACGGGGCGCGGAGGGACGAAGGGGCTTGTCGGGCACCCACAAGGGGTGCCCCTACATGTCGGAGGAACAGGCGTAGGGGCGGCCCTTGCCTGCCCTCCGTAGCTGCGCAGCAGCGGAGAGGGTGGCCGCCCGTTGGGGGTCAGAAGATCCGGTACGCGGCGCCGACGGCGATCTGGATGGAGCTGGCGTTCTGCGTGACGCGGCGGTTCGACGAGCCCGACGTGAAGGTGATCTCGGGCCGATTCCACGCGTAGGCGACGGATGCACGGAGTGCGACCTTGTCCGTGATGTCGCGCCACGCGGTACCCTGCACGCGCCAGGCGAACGACACGTTCGCGTCGGTGGACACGATCGTGCTGCCGAGTCCCGCGAGCGGGCTCGCGCCGGACGCAAGCTTGAACCCGTTGAACGACGGGCCCGCCGCGAGGGCGGCGTCGTAGCTCAACTCCCTGCCGACCCACGTGCGACGCACACCGACGAGGATCGGCCGCACCGAGAGCTTGCCCAGGCGACTGCCGGGATGGCCGAAGACGTCGGCATCCACGTGCGTGGCGAACCATCCCATCATCGGGCTGATGGCCCACCCGCTCTGCGCCGGCGTGCGGAACAGGAACCGGAACGGCAGCGGATTCGACACGTCGCCGTTTGTCGTGATCACCTTCTCCACACCGAGGCCGACGGCGAGCCCCGTCCACGGGCGCTGACGCTGCACCGTCGTGATCCGCGGCGCCTCCTGCGGGGGCGTGGGCTCCGGATCCTGGCCATGCGCGGTCGTCGTGAAGAATCCGACGGCGCTCGCGACGAGCCCGATGACTGCCGCGCGTGCGAGCGCCCGCCTCATGCGGGGCGCCCCTGCGCCGGCGCCGGCACGACGACGCTCACCAGCAGGCCGACAATCACCACGCCGAGCGCGCCGATGACGTTGTGCCAGAGATACGAGATGTCGGGGCGCAGCCACGCGACCGAGGCCACGCACGCCATCCCGCCGATGAGGCCGACGAAGGCGCCCGTTCCCGACGCCCGCCGGGTGACCATCGCCAGCATGAAGACACCGAGAATCGAGCCGTAGAAGAACGACCCGAAGCGGTTGACGACCTCGATGAGTGAACCGAGATCGACGGCAAACAGCGCAACGACGCAGGCAAACACGCCCCAGAACGCCGTCGCGATGCGCGACACCGTCAGGTAGTGCGCATCGGGAGCGTCAGGGCGCAGCAGGCGCCTGTAGAAATCGATCACCGTCGTCGTCGCCAGGGCGTTCAGCTCCGAGGCGATGCTCGACATCGCCGCCGCCATGATCGCGGCGAGGATGATGCCGACGAGTCCGACAGGGAGGTGCGTCGTGACGAAGGTGGGAAAGACGTAGTTCACGTCGCGATACGAGCGGTCGCCTGTCACGTCCCGCACGAGCGTGGTGGCGTCGTTGCGTACCGCGCGCATCGCAGTATCCGACTCGAGAAATCTGGCCTGTGCCGCGGAGCGTGCCGGCGCGTCGTCTGCCACTGCGAGCGCGCGTGCCGCCTCGCGGCGCGCCTCGAACGCCGAGGCGAAGCGCTGTTCCGCATCGACATACCGGCCGGCGAGCGCGCTGTCCCTGACGCGACCCTCGTGCTCCGGATTGAACAGCATCGGCGGCTGGGTGAAGAGGTAGAACACGAACACCAGGACGCCAATCATCAACACGAGGACCTGCAGCGGAATCTTCCAGTACGCGCTCATGTAGAGCGACGAGGTGGCCTCCTGCTCCGACCGCGCGGTGAGATAGCGCTGCACCTGGCTCTGATCGCATCCGAAGTACGACAGCATCAGGAACAGCCCGCCGATCAACCCGGACCAGAACGTGTAGGTCTCGCTCAACGAGAAACGGAAGTCGAACACCTGCATGCGGCCGGCGGCTCCGGCAACGCGCAGCGCGTCACCGAGACCGACGTCGGCGGGCAACCCGAGCACGAGGGCGACGGCCACGGCGACCAGCCCGAAGACGATGACGTACATCTGCTTGACGTCGGTCCACGTGACCGCCTGCACACCGCCGAGCATCGTGTAGATGGCTGTAGGCATGCCGATGAGCAGCACCGTCAGGGGCAGGTTCCATCCCATGATGATGGAGAGGATCACGGCGGGTGCCGAGATGATCGTGCCGCACGAGAGACCGCGCGAGATCAGGAACAACGCGCTCGTGAGCGTCCGCGTCTTCAGGTCGAAACGGCGCTCGAGATACTCGTAGGCCGTGTACACGCGGGCGCGATGGAAGAACGGCACGGCCGTGACCGACAGGATGACCATCGCGAGCGGCAGCCCGAAGTAGAACTGCACGAAGCGCAGGCCGTCGACGTAGCCCTGCCCGGTCGTGCCGACCATGGTGATCGCGCTCAACTGGGTCGCCATCACGGCGAGGCCGACCGCCCACCAGGGATTGCTGCGGTTGCCGAGGAAGTACCCCTCGATCTCCTTGCTGCCGCGCGTGTGCTGCACACCCGTCCAGACAATCCAGGCGAGGTACAAGACGATGATGAGCCAGTCGACGGGGTGCATGGTGTCAGGGGGCGAACGTCTGCTGGAAGGCGAACAACAGCAGGAGCGTGAGGATCTCGACGACGATCACCTGGAGGGCTGACCGCCACCCGCGCGCGTGCGACGCCGGCGCGCTCACAGGGCGTCCACCGCCGCACGAAGCGTGTCTGACGCGGCACGCAACCGCTCGCGCATGGACGACGTCCACGCCGCGTCGCGCGACAGGTAATCGGCCGACGCGCGCAGCGCTTCGGTTGTCCGCTCCGGGGCCGGTCCGCCCAACGTGCGGCGGACGTCGACGAAATGGCTCGCGCTCAGGATGTGACGCAACTCGTCCTCCGTGTACGGCAGCGTGCGGCCGAGCACCGCGTCGCTCGCGGCGGCGAGCGCGTCGACCAGCGCGCCCGACGGCGTGCGCTGCCGCTCGGCAACGAAGCGCGCGGCCACTTCATGGCTCACGCGGAACGGCAGCGCGTGCGTGCGCGCCAGCGTATCGGCGAGCTCGGTCACGGTGGTGCCGCCTTCGGCCGCGCGCGACGCCATCCGTTCCACGTCGAAGGTCGCCTGCGAGAGCGCACCGGCCACGAGCGCAATCGCGCGCGTCGCATCCCTGAACGCCGTCGCCACGAGCGGCTGCAGGTCGTCCTCGGTGTCGACGATGTCGCCGAACGGCGTGTTGTGGACGGTCATCGCCACGGCCTGCGCCTGCGCGAACGCCTTGCTGCCGAGCGCGCGTGCGTGCTCCAGCGCCACGGGGTTGCGCTTCTGCGGCATGATGCTGCTGCACTGCACGTAGCCGTCGGAGAGCCGCAGGTACCCGAACTCCGCGGTACACCACAGCAACAGGTCCTGCACGAATCGTCCGGTGCCCACGAGCAGCACGGCCAGCGCGCTCGTCGACTCGATCAGGTAGTCGACGGTGGCGATGCTGCCGTATGTGTTGCCCGTCGGACCGTCGAACCCGAGCAGCGTGCTCGTGCGGTCGCGATCGATCGGGAAACCCGTGCCCGTGATCGCGCAGGCGCCGAGCGGATTCCTGTTCACGCTGTCGTACGCGGCGCGCAGGCGCTGGTGATCGCGCTCGAGTTGCTCGATCACCGCGAGCAGGTAGTGCGCCACTGTCGTCGGCTGCGCGGGCTGCGTATGCGTGTGCGCGGCGTACACCGTGTGGATGTGCTGCTCGGCGAGGTCGATCAGCGCCGCGCGCAGCTGCTCCACCGCCTACGTCGTGTCGAGCAGCACGTCACGCAGCCGCATCCTGTACATCGTCATGTCGATGTCGTTGCGGCTGCGCGCCGTGTGCAGGTGGCCGGCGATGTCGGGGCCGCAGCAGTCGATGAGCGCGCGTTCGAGATAGAAGAACAGGTCCTCGCACGATCCGTCGAACGTCACGCGCCGCACGTCATCGTCGTCGATGCGATCGAGACCCGCGCGAATGCGCCGCGCGACGTCGGGTGCCACGATGCCCTGTTCGGTGAGCATCACGAGGTGCGCGTGATCGATCGCGCGCAATTGCGAAAGGAACAACCGCTTGGCGTCCTCGAAGATATCGCCAAGCACCAGATCCACGTACTGCGGAGCGAACGCAGGCATCGAAGGACAGTATTTCACGGTCGGCAACCGGCAACCGGCAACCGGCAACCGGTCAGGACGCCGAGCCCGCGTCCTCACGTGCTGTCCGGTTGCCGGTTGCCGTTGCCGGGCGCGATTGTCACAACGCCAGCAATCCCGCCGCCAGCGCGCCCAGCGTCGAGTTCCACACGGTCAGCTCATGTCTCGGGCCGGCGACGAGCAGGCAGACGACGTAGGCGACAGGCCCCGGAGCAGGCCCTGCGTGATCGACAGCGTGAGGGGGATCAGCGTGAGCGTGAGGAACGCGGGCACCATCTCGGCGAGGTCGCCGACGGTACGCGGTGGCGAGGAACGTGGTGAGGCCGGCGACGACTTCGGTGCGGGGCGATGTGGAGGCCGGCGCAGCGACGCGCGCCTCGGTCATGCGTCGGCCACCGACCGGAGGAACGGCTCCAGCGTGGCCATCACGCGCGGCCATCGATACCAGGTCTCGATGTACGCGCGCCCCTGCGCGCCGAGCCGGACGGCGAGTGCCTCGTCGGTGGCCAGCAGCGTCAGTCCCTCGACGAACTCGTTGGCGTGGTTGTAGTACAGGCCGCCGTTGGCGCGCAGCGTCTGGCCCTTCAGCACCTTGCAGCCGCCGTTGACCAGCGCCGGCACGCCGTGATTCCACGCTTCGAGGAGCACGAGGCTCAGGCTCTCGTACGGCGACGGCATGATGAGCGCGCGCGCGCTGCCGAGCAGCGTCTCGCGCAGGTGCTCAGGGACGAACCCGAGCGGCCGGATCTGCGGATGGCTCGGCACCTCCATGAACTCGGGCCCGGCGAGGATCAGGGGCAGGGCAGGCCGCCCGCGGTCCACGTACTGCATGTAGTGCCGGAACAGCGTGTCGCAGCCCTTGTTCGTCTCGACCCGCCCGAGGTACAGCGCATACGGGAAGCTCACGCCCATGTTCTCGAGCTCGCCGCGCAGCTCGGGGTGCGGCAACTCCGCGGGAGGCAGGCCCGATCCGATCACGCACGACGGCGGCAGCGGCCCGTGCGCGCGGCTCGCCACCAGGTCGCGCTCTTCCTCGGTGAGGAACACGTAACCGGCCGGCAACGTGAAGTAGTCGCCGAGCACGTCGAGCCAGATCGTCGGGTCCTCTTCGGCCGTGGGCACGAGGATGGCGCGGTCGCGCACGAGCGGAAGACCGAAATAGCTCGGGTAGTAGCGATAGGACCAGAACAGCACGAGGTCGTACCGCGTGCCCTCCACGCGCAGGTGATCGAGCAGCGCGGGCACGGTGGGGCCGTTCTCCTCGAACCACGCCTGCTGCCGCTGCGTCGTCGATCGACGTCCGAAGACCTCGTGACTCAGGTCGGCGAAGCGATGCAGGTGCCGCGGATGCGAGACGGGGAATCGCTTCACGGCCACAGGGCCGAGCTGGCTGTCGCCGGGCGGGTACACGTTCCGCCACGTGAAGTAGTCGCGCGCGCAGCTCGTGAGGACGGTGACCTGATGGTGCTCGGCCAGGCGCTCCGCGATCGCGCGGCAGTGCGCCTCCGCGCCGCCGGTGACCTCGGCGCCATAGCGCTGGACGACGCAGGCGATCTTCATGCCGACACTGGCCCGCTGGGCGCATCCTCGCTGGCGGCCGGCGCACGTCCTTCGAGCGCGTCGACACGCGCGGCCAGGCGGGCGTTCTCGATGGCCAGCTGCTGCACGCACGCCATGAGCACGAAGTCGAGCCGCTCCTGGCGCGCGAAGTTCTCTCGGCTGTAGTCGTACAACCATCGCGTGAGCGGCAGCAGCAGCCGCTGCTTGACCCAGACGATCGCGCCACCCGCCATCGGCCGATGGCTCGAGAGGCGCAGCGACGGGCTCACGCGCCAGTCATCCTCGTCGTCCATGAGCTCGGGCAGGAGGAGGCGCTGGCGATCGCCCTGCTGGAGCGCGCGCTCCAGCAACTGCTCGGCCGCGAGGAAGATGGCCGGGTCGTCGAAGTCACGGACGCCGCTGCGCGCGAGCCGGGTCCGCACCTCGTTCCGCACGCGCGCCCTGACGTCGGCCATGACGTCCTCGGTGGCGATCGCCTGTCGATCCGCGGTGGCAGACGACACAACGGGCTGCTCGGGCGTCGTCACGACAGGTCGCAGTCTATCGCACGCCGGTCCCGTGCCCGGCTGCCTGTTGCCGTATCCTTGTAGTTCGGGCCGGCGTCTGGCCCCTCGACTCCCTCTGCATGGAACTGTTCACGGATCTCTTCAACTGGCTCCGCACGCTGCACACCGACGAGGGCGTGAGGGCCCTGATCGCGTGGGGCGGACTCACCGTCCTGGTCGGCATCGTGTTTGCCGAGACCGGCCTGCTGGCCGGCTTCTTCCTCCCCGGAGACTCGCTCCTCGTGACGGCCGGCGTGGTCTGCGCGGGCGCGTTCCCGGGCTTGCCCCCCATGAACATCTGGGTGGCCAACGCGTTGCTCGTGATCGCCGCCGTGGTCGGCGATCAGGTGGGCTACGTGCTCGGCACGCGCGCGGGCAGGGCCATCTACAACAGGCCCGATTCGAGGTTCTTCAAGAAGAAGTACCTCTACGAGGCGCAGGAGTTGTATGCCCACAAGGGCGGCCTGTCGCTCGTCATCGCGCGCTTCGTGCCCGTGATGCGCACGTTCGTGCCCTTCATCGCCGGTGTCGCGCAGATGCCGTATCGCAGCTTCGTCTTCTACAACATCTTCGGTGGCGTGCTGTGGGTGACGAGCCTGTTGTGGATCGGTTACTTCCTCGGCTTGAGTCCTCTCGCCGATCAAATCCACCACATCATCCTGGTGGTGATTCTGGTGTCGGTGCTGCCGCTCCTGTGGGAGGTCTACAAGCGCGGGCAGCACGCGACGGGCAGGGGATGACGACCGAGCCCGAGCGCGGCATGCCGACGGCCGCACGCCGTCTGGCGCCGCTGGCGGTCGTGTCGCTGCTGCTGCCACCCATCGGGGCCGCACTGCTCATCGGCTACCTGTCACGCATCGGGCCGTGGCTCCAGTCGCTGGGCGGACGCGGCGTGGCGCTGTACGTCGCGGGGTTTGCCGTCCTGGGCGGTTTCGCCCTGCTGCCCACGTACGCACCCGCCATTCTCGGCGGCTGGGCGTTCGGCGATCGCGTGGGCCTGCCGGCCGCGCTCGCGGGGTTCGCACTCGCGGCGGGGATCAACTACGCGTGGGCGCGATGGCTGTCGGCCGACCACGCGGCAGCGGCCCTCGCGGAACGGCCCCGCTGGCTCACCGTGCGTAACGCCCTCGTCGGGCAGTCCTGGTGGAAGACGCTGCTCGTGGTGGCACTGGTCCGCGTGCCGCCCAACTCACCGTTCGCGCTGAGCAACGCCGCGATGGCCGCCGCGCGCGTGGTGCCCGGCGCGTATCTCCTTGGCACGCTGATCGGCCTCGCGCCGCGCACCGCCGTCGCCGTGCGGGCCGGCTCCCACCTCTCCACGCTCGACTTCAGCCATCGCGACGCCTTCGGCTCGGTCGTCGTCACCATCGTCGTATCGGTCGCGGTACTGGGCGTGCTCGGCTGGCTGGCCCGCCGCGCGCTCGACTCCGCGATCGCGGCCCACGCACCCGCCGCAGACACCGACACCGCGCCACGCGGCTAGCGTCATGGCAGGCCCGGACGTGTGTGTCCGGCCAATCAGGTTGTAGGATCGCGACACCACCGTGCCTTTCGATTGCCGCTTCCAGTATGCGTACGGTCACCACGCCTGCGAGGCCGACTGTCCCACCCGCCATCCACTGAGCGGGTTCCTCTATCAGCGGGTCGCCACGCACGACGATGCCCCGGTGCCAGAGGCGGGCACGATCGACATCGCCGTGCTCGACATGAACCACGGCTGGCCGAATCTCGGCCACGCGGCGGTGATCCGCTCCCTGCGCCAGGTGGTGTGTGACGCGCGCGACGCGCTCGAGCAGGCGGGCTTGCGCGTGCGCGTGACCTCCTACGACGTGCGTCGCCACGGCGGACGCCCCGCCGTCGACGACCAGGCGGGTCTGCTCTGCATCGGAACGGGTGGGCCCGGTCACCTCGATCCACGCCGCAACGACGGCGTCGATCCCGGTAGCCAGGGCATCACGGAGGATCCGTCGTGGGAGCCCGTGGTGTTCGAGTTCTTCGATGACCTCCGGGACCACCCTGAAGGCGCCTTCCTCGCGATCTGCCACAGCTTCGGCATCATGTGCCGCTGGCTGGGCGTGGCCGACGCGCATCTGCGCGGGGCCGACAAGGGCGGCAAGAGCGCCGGCATCCTCGAGAACGCGCTCACGGCCGACGCCGCCGCGCACCCATGGTTCCGGTTCCTGAGCGGGCAGGCCGGCGACGCCCGGCGCATCGCCGTGCTCGACAGCCGCCTGTACGACCTGCTGCCCGATCGCCCGCTCCCGCCGGGCATGCACGCCATCGGCTACGAGACGCTCGGCGTGGGCGGCACTCAGGGCCCGGCCCTGACGATGCTCGAAGTGGAGCGGATGCGGGAAGACGGCATGCCGCGCATCTTCGGCGTCAATCATCATCCGGAGATCGTCAATCGACCGCGCCAGCTCGCGTTGCTGCGACGGCGTCACGCCGCCGGCAAGATCGACGACCGATGGTATGAAGAACGGCGGAAGACCCTGATGGACGCGCTCGACGATCCGGCCCGCGAACAGCAGCTCGCCCTCACTTCCAGCTTCTCGCTGCACGGGCCATTGCGGTATCACGTGCTGCGACGGGCACGCCTGGCGGCCGAGCGTCTCGGGCGGCGCTGGCCCCTCCACGAGCGCGCCACACCACTGGCGATGCTGGCCGGCGGCGAGGTGCTGTCGCTCGACGAGCTGGGAGCCGCACTGTGATTCCGAAACCGCCGTTTGCCGCCACCCTCTCGTCCGAAGAGGAACTGCGCCGCTTCGAGGAGCTCAAGCCGCGCCTGAACCAGGTGTGGGACGTGCTGATGCGCACGGCCGACCAGCCGGGCACGTCGGTGGTCGTGCCTTCGCTCACGCTCGATCAGGACGAGCTGCGCAAGCTCGATGGCGCCACGTTCTACGAGGAGCGGCTGCTGTTCCTGCTGATCCGCCTGCGCAATCCGCGCGCGCACGTCGTGTACGTGACGTCGCAGCCGGTGCATCCGCTCATCCTCGACTACTACCTGCACCTGCTGGCCGGCGTGCCCGCCAGCCACGCACGCGCGCGGCTGACGATGCTGTGCGCGTACGACGCGTCACCACGGCCGCTCACGCAGAAGATCCTGGAACGTCCGCGCCTCATCGAACGTATTCGCGACGCCATCCCCGATCCCTCGCGCGCGTATCTCACGATCTTCAACGCCACGCCGCTCGAACGGAAGCTCGCCGTGCTGCTGGGGATCCCGCTCAACGGCCTCGATCCGACGCTCAACTACCTCGGCACGAAATCAGGCAGCCGGAAGGTGTTCCGCGAGGCGGGGGTCGAGCTGCCCGAAGGCTTCGAGGATCTGACGGGTGAAGCGGACGTCGAGGACGCGCTCGTCGAACTCGGCGCACGTCGGCCCGGCCTGCGCAAGGCCGTCGTGAAGTTGAACGAGAGCTTCTCCGGCGAAGGCAACGCGATCTTCAGGTACCCGGAGGAACCTGACGACAGGCTCGCGATCCGCAAGGCGCTGCGCGAGCTCGAGTTCGCGGTGCCGTGGGAGACCTACCAGAACTACTTCCAGAAGTTCACGCGCATGGGCGGCATCGTGGAGGAGTTCATCGAGGCCGCGATCAAGGTGTCGCCGTCGGCGCAGCTGCGCACGAGCCCGACGGGCGAAGTGCTGCCAACTTCGACACACGATCAGATCCTGGGCGGGCCGTCGGGACAGGTGTACCAGGGCTGCAGCTTCCCCGCGCACGAGGACTACCGGATGGCCATCCAGCACCGGAGCGTCCTCATCGGCGAGGTGCTGGCGAAGAAGGGCGTGGTGAGCCGGTTCGGCGTGGACTTCCTGGCGTTCAAGGACGCGCCCGACGATCCGTGGAAGCTGACGGCACTCGAGATCAACCTCCGCGTGCTCGGTACCACGCACCCGTTCCTCGCGCTGCAGTTTCTCACCGGCGGCACGCTCGATCCTGATACGGGCAACTTCGTATCACTCAGCGGCCGGCCGAAGTATTACATGGCCACCGACAACCTCCGCGCCACGACATATCGTGGCGTCCTCCCCGAAGACCTCATCGACATCGTCACCGACAACGGTCTGCATTACAGTCACCGCACGGAATCAGGCGTCCTCTTCCACCTCATCGGCGCCCTGTCCGAGTACGGAAAACTGGGTCTCACCGTGATCGCCGGCAGCCCGGAGGAAGTCCAGGACCTCTACGCACGGACGCTGGACGTGCTCGCCAGGGAGACGGGGATTGGGCATGAGTGAGAAAAGGGCTCGAAAGTCCAAAGGGTAAAGGATAAGGACAGCGAAAAAGGCGAAAAGGGGGCAAGGAGAAAGGGCAACGCGCGACGTTGCAAAGGCACCGGCGCAGCCCGTGCTGTTCGTCAGGTCCACGCGAGGCTCGAACAGTTGGACGCAATAGCCTTGAGGAGCGCGGTCTCTCCGTCCCATTCCGGCTCGTGGCAGCCAAGTCCGGCAGCGAGAGTTCGCACATCGGGACCCGACAGGAGCGTGCACGCGTGCAGCAGCGCTTGTTGCTCCCAGTCGAAGGCGTCTCGAACTCGGTGCTTCGCCTCCCGCAGCGTGGCAGCGTCGCCAATCGAACGAAGCCCCAGCACGGCCTGGCGCCTGACGAATGCCGAGCGTGAGCTCCGTGCAAGAACTCGCAACTGAGCCAGGTGTCGTCGGTTTGTCGATGTAGCAAACGGCGCCAACAGCCACACCGCTTCATGCTCGTCGCAAGGCAGTCTGGCGGCGGCGACCAACTCGAGCAACTCCGAGCCCAGGCTTGGGCGATGCCGTTCGAGAGCATCGAGCGGCTGAAAGTAGCAGGCGAGCGCGTCCACAACCGGAAGTAGATCGGGAAGGTTGTCGGCGATGAGGTCCAGCGCTTCGACACGGTGCTCAACTGGCAGCAGCCGCAACAGCAGTCTGAGCGGCCTCGGATCGGCCAGCCGAGTGTCGAGCGCCTGTTGCACAACCGCTTGCCAATCTATCGCGTCGACGACGGCACGTTGCGCCTGGCTGAGGTCCTTGTCTTGAAGGTGAGTATCAGGCCCACGGAAGCGTCTCGTCGTCGAGCGCGGTGGCCAGTTCAGCCACCCCGTGACGACGCAGTTCTCGATCGATGAGGAACGTGGCGGTGTGGCGTAGCCACTCGTTGTGGGCGTGCCATCGCGCAATGTGGGAGAACTGTGCGATGGCACTGTCGCTCGAGAGTCCTGGTCGCTCAGCGAGGCCGCGCACGACTTCGAGTGCGTCTTTCCCGTTGGGCGTTCGCTTCTCGTCTTGTTCCTTCCGCCTTTCTCGCTGCCCTTGTCCCTTACGCTTTGGACTTTTCCCTTGTCATTTCACTGCTGTGCCGACGACCCAGGCGTCGTCTATCTCCTGCACGGTGAACTCGGTGAAGCCCGCCTTGCGGAAATAGACCTCGAACTCCTGTGGCGTCGACGTCTGGCCGATCTGCGGCGGCCTGGTCTCCGGTGACCTCGCGCGCGACGATTGGAAGAAGTCCCAGCCGTAGCCCGTGCACAGCGAGATGTTGTCGACGTAGAGGCGTCCCCCGGGTCGGAGCACGCGCCTGGCTTCTTCGATGTAACTGAAGCGCTCCCACTCGGAGATGTGCATGAAGACGACGGTGCAGTACACGAGGTCGAGCGATTCACTCGGGATAGGCCCGAGGTCGTATCCTGAAATCTCCACAGCGTGCACGTTGGGCTTGTCGGCGAGGCGCCGGCGCGTGTGCAACACCATGTTGGGAGAGACATCGGTGCCCGTCCACGACCGGCAACGCGGGGCCAGTGCAGCGCCCACGCGCCCCACGCCGCACCCGATCTCCAGCACGTCGTCGGCGGGTCGGATGCCCACGAGACGATCGAGTTGTCCAATGAAGTAGTCGGCCGAACGTACGAGCTGATCCTCGTCTGTCGAGCCCTGCACCCAGAACTTGGCACCGTCTTCCGTCTTGGCAAGACCGCGCCACACGTCCTTGTATGCGTGACGAGGCAGAACAGGCTCCGGCTCCTCCTCCTTGCCTCGAATCCGCTCCATCAGCCGCCTGAACACGCCGCCCATGCGTTTCAACGTTACCCTTTCCCCTTTGTCCCTTCCGCCTTTTTCGCTGTCCTTACCCTTTGACCTCTGGTCTTTTCACTTGTCTCTGTATCAGCCCTGCCACCTCCCGTACGTGGTAGTCGCCCCACATGCAGGACTCGCCGCAGGGAATGGAGCGGCCCTTCGGGATGTGGTCCCAGCCGTTCGGGCGGTGGTACACGGCATGGAGCAGCAGCCCCTGGTGCTTCGGGTTCAGTGACAGGTAGGGCTCCGAGAGCAGCGTGCGGGCGGTGGTGAGGCCCGCGGCGAGATAGCGCGCGCCGTCACGGCGCCGGCCTTGTGACGTGAGGTACTGACCGAGCAGGATCAGGCCTTGCGCGGCAATCGCGCCGGCGGAGCTGTCGACTGGTTCGTGATCGTTGTACGGGTCGGCGGGACGATCGAGGTGGTCGGGCATCCGCGCCAGGCCCGGCGCGCCCGTGTCCCAGTACGGCACGCCGCATGTCGGCGTGTTGGCGATGTAGAAGTCCGCCGTGGCGCGCGCGGCGTCGAGGAAGCGCGCGATGACGCTCGCCTTCTTCTCGCCGATCGCCTTGAACTCGCTCGACGGGCGCGACTCGATGAACGGCAGCTGCTCGGCGTATCCCGTGAGCACCCACGCGAGGCCGCGCGTCCACGTCGTGAAGGGCGAATAGCCCTGCTGCGTCGACGGACAGCGATACGACCCGTCGTTCAGGTTGAAGATCGACTCGTGCGCCACGCGGCCCTTCACGTCGTACGCGTCGCGCCGCCGGCCGAAGTACACGTTGAAGCGGGCGTTCGTATCGGCGTGCTGGATGAGACGCTTGAGCAGCGAGATCTTCCTGTCGCGCTCGCCCATCAGCACGTGCCCGAGCGCGTGCGCCACGGCCAGCGATCGCAGGGATCGCATCGTGTCGGCAAAGAGCGAGTGCGGGCCGTTGAAGGAATAGATGTATCCGAGTCCGTCCGGCAGGTCCGTCCATCGTGCGGCCTGGATCGCCCCTGACACCTTCAACGCCAACTCGTAGAAGTTCACTTCCCAATCGGTGGCGGCGAATCGTCCTTCTCGCGCGAGGCGCAGGAGGTTGCCGTACGTGGAGACGTTGTTGAAGCCGTGATCGTGGACGCCCACGTGACTCACGTGCGTGGCCATGTGCGCCAGCGTGGCGCGACGGCCAATCGCGAGCATCGCCGGATCGCCCGTGGCTTCGAACTGCAGGAGCGCGGAGCCGAACTGGAACCCCTGAGTCCACTCCGTCCAGCCGCGCGACGAGTACCTGCCACGTATCGTGAAGACGGGCGTGCCCTCCGACCGATTCCACGTCGTCTCGATGAGCGCGAGCTTGCGGGCCGAGAGGTCGAAGAGGCGCTCGGTGTGACCGAGCAGCGCGGCGGGCGTGAGCGTGGAGTCGATGGCAATCATAGGCGCGTGATGTGCAGGCCACCGTCGACGTGGAACACGTCGCCGGTCGTGAACGGAAAGTAACCGGAGAGGATCGCGCGGACGGCCCTGCCGACGTCTTCGGCGGTGCCCCAGCGCCGCTGCGGCACGAGTCCTTCGGCCAGCAGCGCGTCGTACTTCTCCTTCACCCCGGCCGTCATGTCCGTGGTCATGATGCCCGGACGCACTTCGACCACCTGGATGTTCTCGTCGGCGAGCCGCGTGGCCCACAGCCGAGACGCCATGGCCAGGCCCGCCTTCGAGATGCAGTACTCACCGCGATTGAGCGACACGGTGTCCGCCGAGATCGACGTGACGAAGACCACCTTGAAGCCGCCCGCGAGCGCCGGCGCGTAGCTGTTGATCAGCCAGTGATTGGCAATTGCCTGCGTCAGGAAGAACGGTCCCTGGAGATTGACGTGCATCAACTCCTCGAACGACGCGACGGTCATCTCCGTGATGTCGACGCGCGCGCGCGGCGCCATGCCGGCGTTGTTGACCAGCGCGTCGATCCTGCCGAACGCGTCGATCGTCTTCTCCACGATGTCGAAGCGCCCTTCGCGATCGGCGACGTTGCCTTTCACGATCGTGAACCGCTGCTCCTCACGCGATGCCGCGCGCTGACACAGCTGCACGGTCTCCTGCGCGGCGTCCTCGTTGCTGAGGTAGTTGATGGCGACAGACAGACCAGCCGCCGCGGCTTCGATCGCAATCCCCCGACCGAGCCCGCGGCTGCCGCCCGTCACGAGTACGACAGGAACCATGGGCTGAATTGTAGTCAAAGGGAAAAGGGAAAAGGGTAAGGGACAAGGGCAGGACCAAAGGGGGAAGGAGGAAGGGGGAAAGGGAAAGGCCAGGAACGGGAAGGCGGAAGGACCGAAGGTGGCATCCGGGTTGCTGTGGAGAACGGCATCATGGCGACGACGCGGCGGGATCTTGTGGTGCGGTGTGCGGCGTTTTCTGCGCGGTTGCTGCGGTTTCACGCAAGCGAGCGCAGGCGCGGGCGCGTGGCGGCGTCGGTGTTACAGCAGAGCCTGCGTGCAGGAACTGCGATCGGTGCGCACTGCGCGGAAGCAGAATCTGCGCTCACCCGCCGCCACCTGATCTCCCTGAGATCCGGCGCCCTCCGCGAAGCGCGCGAGGCGCAGTACTGGCTCCAACTCCTCGCGCAATCCCATCAGTGCGGTAACGAGACGGAAGTGACAGCCCTCCACGCCGAAGCCACGGAACTGGTGGCCATCCTCACCACATCAGTACGGCGACTGAGGGAAATGGCATGAGAAAAGGGCAGCGAAAAGTCCAAAGGCCAAAGTCCAAAGGCAGCGAATAAGGAGAAAGGGCCAAGACCAAAGGGCAATGCCGACCGGGACACGTCGGCCGCGTCGACGCCCTTTGCGACGTCGTCCGTTGCCCTTTGGTCTTTCTCCTTCCTCCTTTTTCGCTGCCCTTGTCCGTTACCCCTTACCCTTTCTCCTTTGGTCCTTCCGGGAATGGCGTGGGTAGGTCGGGCCGGCTGCGCGGGCCACTCGGCGGGTGAGCGGCCTGCTCGCCGGCCTTGCGCCGAGGAGAGCGGTGACGTAGAACCGCGGGATGCAGGACACCAA
>JADLFL010000021.1 GCA_020845575.1 Acidobacteriota bacterium
TCGCGTCCACGCACCGGCCCCTGGGAACGAGCTCGCTTCCGTCCTCGCATGATACCCCCGGCGAAGAGCTGCAACGACAAACGTTGGGGAACCACTCGGGGCGTGCCGCACGGCCTGGTGGCCGATGTCCGTCCCTGGGAACGGAGCGGCGTCCGACGGGACGGTGCGGTGCTGGTTCAGCACGGCATCGCCCGTCGAGCCCGAGAGGACCGTTGCAGCCCGCGGCACGTGGTGCGCGGTACGGTCCCGATGACGGCGCATCTGTGCCGCCGTCGGAGGACGGGCGCGCGAGTGGTGCCACGCGCGCGCCGCTGATCCTCGTGACACCGGCGGGCGGCTCGGTCGAGCCTCCCGCATGCGGTGCCTCTGATGCTCTGAATGTTCCGGCCTATCGCTCGGCAGCCTGCGTGGCCAGCGCTGTGCGCGGTGGCGGCGTCAAGGGTGCTCATGACGGCGGTGCCGGCCGGCGGATGCCCTGAGGGTCATCGCGCCGACTTGGGCGACATTCGCCGAGTAAGTCGATACCGGAACTTGCGGGGTACCTGATTCCGTGGCCGCTGAGGCGACGGGAATCAGGGATGCCTCCGTGGGCCGTGGGCCGATGGAGGGGGTGGCGCGGAGCGCCACAGTGGGACTGGATAAACGTACGCCCAAGGGGCGAGCATGTCAACAGCCTCCGCCGGCCGGTGGTGGGTCGGGTTCAGATCAGGGCCGAAGGCGACTAAGCGCGGTGATCGCCGCAACGTGGAACGCGATGCTCACGCCGAAAGCAAAGCGCAGGAACATCCACTCCGACGACACGTCCGTTTCGCCGCGGTAGATGTCGGACAGGGCCAGAAACGACAACAGCAGTCCGAGCGAAGAGAAGCACCCGAACCAGAGCGCCAGTCGGCGGAGCATTCTTGGCGTCACAAGGCTACCTCAACGATGTTGGCATCCACCTCAAGTTTACGCCAGCAAGCTGAACGTCTCCAACGCTCCACACGTGATCCGAGACACCCGCCTCCATCGCCGGGTCACGCGAAGCATCTGACGCACGCGGCCGAAGTTGTAATACATGAAGTACAGGGCCACGGCCGCCGCGGGGTTCTCCACCTTCTTCGAGCGTGTTTGTCAGTCCCGTGAATCGTCGCGTCGACATCCGCATCGTGAGGTTCTGGCGCTCCACGAAGCTCGTGGAGATGTGCTTCGGGTCGGGCGCCCCTGCACGGTTTGGCAGGTCGTGCCAAGGCAGACTGGCGGGCTGTACGCTTCTCGCCCTGCGAATCCACGTCGTAGATTTTTCGTCAGCGTGGCGTAGTCGATGTCTGACAGATGCGACCAAGTGGAGCGGAGACTCACCGCGCCGACTCTCAACTCTGGCGGTGTTCCTTCCATGGCCCTCCAGCCGACCACGTGTACGGCCACGGTTCATCGCGGGCGGACGCCTGAAGCACTGGCCAGAGGAACCCGCAAATCTGTCCAATGACCGGCGGTAGATCACGAAGATCTGGCCGTCTGGTGCGCCGCACGAAGGGTGCCCACTGCGCCTGCTTCTGGGAGTTGTTGGCGAACTCTGTGGTGAACGCCAGCGGGCGCTCTCTCGGGACCTCGGTGCCTCGCCGCGTGAAGGTCGCCACGACAGCGCAGCGCATGACGTCGCCGTCGAACGCTCTGGTCGCAGCCAGTTCGTGGATGTCGAAGAAGTCCTTCATCCGACTGTTTGCCATGCCAAGTCGGATCATGGCCTCGGTCTTTTCGGCGATCGACGTCTCGGGCCGGTACATGCGCAGCCGCGCTTGCGGAAGATCGAGGAGTCCCGGAAAGTCGAGAAGCTCCGGCGGCGGTACCACCGCGTCACCGGTGCCGACGTCGACCTGAAGCGGAATCCGCACGTTCCCCAGCATGGCCATGAGCTTCACTCGCATGCCACCGTACTCCTGATCTTCACGAATCGGATCGATTTGTATGCTGTTCGCCACGAACGTCAGCCCGTCGTCTGCTGCCTCGATCGCGCACAGTGCGACGAACACACGCCTGAGGGCCTCCGTGGACGTGTCACCGAAGCCGAGAAGGTCGACGTCCTTCGTCGGACGGATTGTCTCGCCGAGCCACATCAGGAGCAGCGCGGCGCCCTTGAGAATGAATTTGTCGGCAAACTCCGACGTGGACAGGCGATACAGCAGGCGCTCGCCAGCGAAGCGTGCAAGCGTCAGTTGATGCTCGACGCCGAGCTCTCGACTGCGCTCGACCAGTCTGGCCTGCACGGACGCCACGATGTTCTTTGGGCCGCCGCGCTTCACAGGACGATGGCCTCGAGATAGGGCTGCATCAGTCGCTGGACGCGCAGCGTGGTCGCGATGCGATGTAGTTCGTCGAGGTTGAGTCGTTTCGCACGCCACGCTTCGGCAAGCGCCTCGAGGGCTACGTCCAGGCCCACCTTGTTCCTGAAGCGGAAGCAGTCGGCGATCGTGCGGGCCACGCCGTAGACGCGGACGGTCTGCCCCTCGACACGGTGCTCCTCGACGCCCAGGTCGAACACCTCTTGCGCAATGCGGACCACACGCAGCGGCGGCGCCGAGAGTCGCGGCACGCGCGTACCGCGCGGTACCGCCAGCCACACTTCCGCCGGCAGCTGTGTCCCGATGCCGTGGAACTGGAGGGCCGATGTCAGGCACACGACAGACTGTGGAACCGAGGTTGCCGCCACGACAAGCTCGTGCTGTTCGGTGACACTGGGTTGCTGAGCGAGCCGGTACCGTCCCGGGCCGACTCTTTCGAGACTGCCAGCTCGAGCGAGCCGGGTCAGCGTCCCGGTGTGGATGCCTTGAGCGACAACGTCACGCGACCGGAGCACGGGCCGCTTACGGGCCATCGCGAGCACACGAGCGGAATCCGTTGGCGGCTGCGGCATTGTGACAACACTTGCTTGTTTCTGTCGCCATATTACCGCACAGCCTACGACGCCGTCTCGCCCCCCGGGCTGTCGGCCTACCGGCGGCGCTGGGGCCTCGGCGCATGAGGCGGTGGGAGCGCGCTTGATGTCCGCTCGTTGCCTTAGATACACTGTTGCCCATTGTGGGCAACATCAGTGATTCAGACAACAGGCTTGTCGCGCAGGTCTTGGAAGCGTTGCGTGGACGCTTGCCTGCGGGCTGGATTGGCAGCGTAACGGCGCCCACGAAGGCGGCCCGCACAGCGACTGTTGATGCCGTCCTGCGCGTCCGGCGCAAGGGAGCCGCTGCTGGTACCGTTCGCGTCTGCGCGAAGAGTCGCGTCGAACCCAAGGACGTTGCCTTCCTGGCAGCCGCGCTGCGCCCCACTGCGGACGATCCTGTCCTGATCTCCGCGCCGTACTTGAGCCCACGGACCCAGGAGCGTCTCCGCGATGCCGGCTTAAGCTACGCAGACCTGACGGGCAACATCCGGCTCGAACTGACGGAACCGGGCCTCTTCATCGACACTACCGGCGCACGGGAGAATCCCGACCCGAGCCCACGGGACCGCAAGTCGCTGAAGGGGGCCAAGGCGGGCCGACTGGTCAGGGCGCTCTGCGACTTCCGCCCTCCCGTCGGCCTGCGAGAGCTCGCGAAGCGCGCCGGCGTCGATCCAGGCTACACCTCGCGCGTCGTCGAACTCCTGGACCGCGAAGCACTAGTCACGCGGACGCCTCGAGGCCCGATCACGGCCGTCGACTGGCGGGGCCTGCTGGCCCGGTGGGCGCAGGAATACTCGCCCTTCCGTCGGCAGGGTGCCTCGATGTACCTCGCTGCCCGAGGCGTTCCGCCACTGATCGACAAGCTGAAGCAGTCGAAGACGCCGTACGCGGTGACCGGCTCGTGGGCTGCCGCAGAGGTCGCTCCTGTGGCGCCGCCGCGCCTGCTGCTGGTGTACGTCGAGCGGCCTCGTGAGGTTGAGAAGA